>CAZGVK010000107.1:0-11572 GCA_964529095.1 uncultured Elusimicrobia bacterium | reverse complement strand
GAGCCTTCCAATCAAGCCCGAAGAAGAGGCGGTGGCTCCAGCCGGCCGCAAGCCCCGCTCCAAGACCGAGCGCCGCGATGAGGCCCTTCTCTTCGACCTCTCCGGCATCGAGGGAGGCGCGTCATGAAATCGAAGCTGCTTTACCAACGAATACTGGAAGCGGCATTTCCGCGCCCATGGCGCGGTCAGAAGTGTCCCTTCCAAAATTCCAAAGGAAGGGATCGAGCAACGCAGTTAGAGTGAAGCATCGGCATCCAAAAACACATAGTTATTTTTGCGCCAACCCTTACGCTTCCTTATTGCTGATCGGCGCGAGGAATGGAGGTGTTTTTGGAAATGGATTTTTTAGCGGGAGCTTTGCGCAGCGAGCCTCGCTTGCGGGGCTTGAGCAAAGACGCCTGACGGCGCAAAGCCTGTATCTCCGCGCGAAAGGCAATCGCCTCGTCCTCGGAAACACGGCTGAAGTGCCCGCCGTACTTGAAGCGCGCGATCTCGCCCGACTTGAGCTTGAACACGATCTTGTCGCCCTCGACGCCAAGCACGATCCCGAGCTCGTTGTTGAGCGCATTGCGCAGCACATCGAAGAGCCGGACGTTGGAGAGTTCTATTGGAAGCGCCATAGGCTCGTTCATTTTAGCAAACTGAGCGCTGCCCCCACAGCGCGGGGAATGGTAGAATCGCGCTGGTGCGAGCGCTCACTTTCCTGGCCCATCGTTTCGTCGCAGGTGACGACATCGGCGACGCGATTGCGGCCGTGCGCGCGTTGAACGCTGAGGGGCTCAAGGTGACGCTCGACAACCTTGGCGAGGACAGCCTCGACCGCGCTCACGCGCTGGCGGCGGCTGAGGAGAACCTGGCGCTGTTGCGCCGCATCGCCGAGTCGGGCGTGGATGCGAATATTTCGCTGAAGCTGACACAGCTCGGGCTTTCTTTCGATGAGGACCTGGCGAAAGAGAGCCTCTTGCGAATCGTCGCGGAAGCCGAGAGGCTCAATAATTTTGTGCGCATTGATATGGAAGGATCCTTGTGGACGCAGAAGACGCTCGATCTTTTCTACGGCCTTCATGAAGCGCATCCCGGTGTCGGCATTGTTCTTCAGGCGTCCTTGCGCCGCACCGAGGCCGATGTCCGTGACGCGGTGACGCGCAAGGCACGCGTGCGCCTGTGCAAGGGCGCCTACAAGGAACCCGCCGCCATTGCCTTTCCGGACAAGAAGGATGTGGACTCGAACTATGACAGGTGTTCAGCGCTCCTCGCGCAGGCGCCGGTTCCGGCTCTCGCGACGCACGATGACGCGCGCATCGAGGCGGCGCTGAATATTTTCGACGCGGCGGGCTTAAGCAAGCCTGACTACGAGATCCAAATGCTGTACGGCATACGAGGCAAGCGCGCGCGCGCGCTGCGCGCTGAGGGCCATGTCGTGCGCATCTATGTTCCTTACGGAACACACTGGTTTCCCTATTTCTACCGGCGCATCCGCGAGCGCAAGGAAAATTTATTATTCGTGGCGAGGAATTTATTTCAATGAAAGCTCTGCTCAAGAAATCGCCGTCGCCCGGGGCCTGTTACGAGGAGACGTCGGATCTGCGCATCAGGCCGGATGAGGTCTTAATCAAGGTGCACCGGGCTTCCATCTGCGGTTCCGATCTGCCGATCTACGACTGGAACTCCTGGGCCCCCGATCGCTTTAAGACGCCGAGCACATTCGGCCACGAGTTCTGCGGCACGATCGTGGAAGTCGGCGCGACCGCGCGTGATTTTAAGCAGGGAGACTTCGTTTCCGTGGAGAGTCATATTTTCTGCGGGCTTTGCTATCAATGCCAAAATGGCCAGCGCCATGTCTGCCGGGAGATGAAAATCATCGGCGTCGACGGCCCTGGAGGCTTCGGCGAGTATGCAGCCGTGCCGGCGCGCTGCGCGTGGAAGCACAGCGATGATTCCTTGAGAGATCTGGGCTCGTTGCTCGAGCCCTTCGGCAACGCGGTGTATTCGGTGCTCGTCGAGCCCGTCGCCGCGAAGTCGGTGCTCGTGCTGGGTTGCGGCCCGCAGGGGCTGTTCTCAATTGCGGTCGCCAAGGCTTCCGGCGCCGATCGCATTGTCGCCGTCGAGGGCTCGCGCTACCGCGCTGAACTTGCGGTGCGCATGGGTGCGACCGCTGTCGTTTCGCCGGATGAGGACCCGGTCGCAGCCGGCAAGGTCAAGGACGGCTTCGACGTTGTCTGCGAGATGTCGGGCGCACAGGCCGCGATCTCGGCGGCGTTCAAGAACGTTCGCAGCGGCGGGCGCATCTCCGCCTTTGGCATTCCCGCGCAGAAGATCGAGCTTGACTGGGCCCGCGACCTGATCTTCAAGGGGGTGCGTGTGCATGGGATCGTCGGCCGCGAGATATTTGAGACGTGGTATAAGGCTGATCGCTTGCTCCGTTCGGGAGCGGTCGACCTTAGGCCCGTCGTCACGCACACCTTCGCGCTCAAGGATTATAAGGCGGGCTTTGCGGCGATGACCGCCCCCGCTCGCGACTGCGGCAAGGTTCTCTTCGTTCCCTGAACCTGCAATTCCAACTAAGCGGGAACAATTTCGAGGGTGTAATCGTATAAAGGGATGGCCATCCTGCGCCGTCCGCTCTTTTGGGCCGTCGTTGCCGGCGCTTTCTCAGCTTTGCTCGCGTGGCGACTCGGGGCATTGGCGCCCTTGCGAGATGACGCGTGGAGACAGGCCGGCCTCGCGGGCCCGGTGCGCATCAAGGGAACGCTTGACGCGCCTGTGCGCCGGACGCGCCGGGGCTGGCGTACGGCGCTTTCTTTTGGATCATCCATCGGGATTCAGCGCGCGCTCGTCTGGCTGCCGCGGGGGCGCGCGATCGCTGATCTGGAAAAGGGTCGCGAAGTGCTTGTGATCGGCAAATTGCGGATCCCGCGCCGACCGCGTAATCCCGGAGATTTCGACGAGGCGGGCGCCCTTGAGGCGGCAAATTGCGCGTGGGTGCTTCACGCGCGCGAGGTCACGGTGTCGACGTCTGCAGCGCCTGCGAGGTTCCTGCCCTGGGTCTGGGCTCAGCGCGCGCGGCTTTCGGCTGAGGACGCTTATGGAAGACGCCTGTCGCCCGAGCGGGCGGCTTTGCTTGCGGGCTTGGCTCTCGGTGACGCGGGCGCTTTGTCCGATCAGCTGGCAAAGGCGGTGCGCGACGCCGGGGCCACTCACTTGCTCGTCGCCTCGGGCTCAAACATCGCTTTCGCGGCGGCAGCGGCGGCGTTATTGGGGCTTGCCCTTGGACTGAGGCCTCCGTACCGCGCTTTGCTGACGCTTGGCGCTGCGGGCTTTTACACCTTAATGACCGGATCTGATCCGCCTTGCGTGCGCGCTTGGGTGATGCTCGCCGCGGCGCTCGGAGCGCGCGCTCTGGGGCGCGAGACGACGGCGTCCGCAGCGCTCACCTTCGCGGCCGCGGTCCTTCTTTTTTGGGATCCGAAGTCAGCGTTGTCTCCGAGCGCTATCATGAGCGTTGGAGCTTGCGCGGCGATCATCTGGGCGGGCAGCGTTGCGGAGCGCGCCGTACCCGCCAACTGGCCGAAAATGGTCCGAATGTCGGCGACGTTATTTATGATCAGCGTCGCTATTTCCGTTGCTCTGTGTCCGCTGTGGATAGGGGTTTTCGGGCGCGTCTCGCTTGCCGGGCCGTTTGCCAATCTTATCCTGGTCCCACTGTCGGGGCCTTTGCTCGCAGGAGGCTTTGTGCTTTGGGCGGCGGACGCAGGGCTTCCCATCGCGGCCTCTGCGGCGGCGAAATGCGTCGACGCTGGACTGTGGCTTTTTGAGTTTATCTGCGTTCATGCCGCAGCGCTTCCTTGGGCTGCCGTGGAAGTGCGACCGTGGACCGTGTCGGAGATCGCGGCCTGGTTTCTTCTTCTTGGAGGGCTGGCTCTGTGGCCAAAACGCAACGTTGCCGCTGTCCTTACAGGAAGCGCTTTGATCGTGTTCGTGTTCGGCAGAGCCTGTGTTCCAAGCCCGCCGATCTCGGCTTTATTTCTAACTGATGGAGGCGTGCTTCTGCGCATTCACGGCGGCCCCGCCTGGCACCTGGGCGCAAAACCGCCGCGCGCCGCGGCGCGGCGGGCGGCACGCGCGCTGGGCGCCGGGACGCTTGAGCGCCACATCGTGGGGGGGCCTTGGATGCTGAGACTGGGGCGCATCGAACTTATTCTTGGACATGGCCCGCCCGCGATACGGAGGGGGCCGGTCCCTTTTGCTATAATCCAGCCCCCGTGGACGTCCGCGTTTGAGGTTGTCATTGATGGTGACTCGTACTGCGTTCAAGATCCCCTCCGGCAGGGCGTTCGGCTCGGCCCTCATTTTTTGCAACGAGGCCAAGCGCGATTCGTCGCGGACGGCGGCGCTCGTCCGTTCATTGCTCAAGGCGCGCGGGGTGCGCGCCTTGACGGCAGCGCTCAGCCCCTCAGCGCGCTTCCGGGACGATATTGATCTGGCCATCGCTCTCGGCGGCGACGGGACCATGCTCCGCGTCGCGCGTGAGGTCGCCCCTCGCGGCATCCCGTTGCTCGGCGTGAACATTGGAACTTTAGGTTTTCTCTCGGGAACGGAGGCAGGAAATCTCAAGCGCTGCGTGAACGCAGTCCTCGCCGGCCGTTTCGCCATCGAAGAGCGTTCGATGCTTGAGACGGAGGTCATTCGCGGCGGCCGGCGTATTTTTGGACCGGAGCGAGCGCTCAATGAGACCGTGATACGCTGTGGTGAGCAGGCGCGCGCGATATTGCTCGCGACCCGCTCAGGGGAACGCTTCGTGGCCGACTATTTCGGCGACGGGCTGATCATCGCGACACCGACCGGCTCGACGGCCTATGCTCTTGCCGCTTCGGGGCCTATTATCGATCCTTCCCTTGACGTGATCCTTATCGCGCCCATCTGCCCGCACGCGCTCACGCAGCGCCCATTGATCCTCCCCGCGCACCTGCCGTTGATCATTCGTCTGGGCAAGCGCCGCGCCGATGAGATGCCCGCGGTACTCGTCTCCCTCGATGGACGCTCGGGCTGTGAACTCAAGGTCGGCGACGAAGTGTGCGTGCGCCGCGCGGAGACGCCGTTGCGCCTGCTGTTGCCGCCGGATCGATCCTTCTTCGACGTGTTGCGGCGGAAGCTGAAGTGGGGACACTGATGATCCGCTCGGAGTTCTAGAAATGCTTCATCATTTAAAGGTTCACAATTTCGCGGTGGCGGAGAAAATTGAAATTGAATTCGGCGCGGGGTTGACCGCGCTGACCGGCGAGACGGGGGCCGGCAAGTCAATTCTTCTTGAGGCCTTGGGATTTCTTCTCGGCGCGCGCGGCTCCGTGTCGTGGCTGCGCGCGGGTTCCGAGCGTCTTGAAGTGGAGGGCCGAATCGACGTCGCCGACGTTCCGGTCGACCTCCGCCGCGAGCTTAAGATCGCCGGCGCATCAGTGGATCTGCGCCGTGAGTTGGATTCCACCGGCCGCACGCGAGCGCTGATTGCGGGTCGCCCCGCGAGCGTCTCCGCTTTGGTCGGCATCGGCGAGCATTTCGCCGATTTCCACGGCCAGCACGAGAGCCGCGCCTTGCTGAAGAACGCTTCTCAGCTTGAACTGCTCGATCGTTTCGGCGGCCTCAACAGTGAGCGTCGTCAGTTGGCTGAAGCGTATGGGCTGTGGTCCGGGCTCAAAACGCGTCTTGAGGCATCGTCCTTGTCTGAGGCGGAGCGCGAACGACGCGCCGACCTTCTACGCTTCCAGCTTGAGGAGATCGACGCGGCAAAAATTAGACGCGGCGAAGATGCCGAGTTGGAAGATCGTCTGCCTCGGCTCAAGAACGCGGAACGCTTAGGCGCTCTTGCGGATTCAGCCTACGGTCTTCTTTACGCCGAGGAGAACGCGGCCGTCGCGCGCTTATTGAAGGCGG
This sequence comes from uncultured Elusimicrobia bacterium, assembly GCA_964529095.1. Taxonomy (GTDB): domain Bacteria; phylum Elusimicrobiota; class Elusimicrobia; order UBA1565; family UBA9628; genus GWA2-66-18. The sequence goes on along the minus strand of CAZGVK010000107.1, from coordinate 5,644 downwards.
AGCGCGCCGTTTCCGAGCTCGCTAAAATTGATCCTGCTGCGGGGAGGCTTCAGTCGGAGATCGAAAGCGCGCGCATCTCCGCCGACGCGGTCGCGCGCGAGCTTGCCGCTTATCGCGACTCTGTCTCCAAGGATCCCGCGGAGCTTGACGCAGTACTCCTGCGCCAGGACACGCTCGCCCGGCTTAAGCGCAAGCATGGACTGACGCTTGCAGACGTGCTCGCCGCGCGCGAGCGCCTGGCCGTCGAGCTCGATGTCCTCGTGAACGCCGATGTTCATATCGAGAAGACCCGCCGCGAGCTTGCGAAGGCCGAGAAGGAGTTGGCGGCGCTTGCAGATGAGATGCACGACAAACGCGCCGCGGCCGCCAAGAAGCTCGAGGATTCTGCGCTCAAGGAGCTCAAGGTCCTAGGCCTTCCGCACGCTCGATTTTCCTGCGCTGTTGAGATGGATGAGGGGAATTGGTCGCGGACCGGCGCCGACGCGGTGGAATTCATGCTCGCGCCGAACCCGGGCGAGCCGCCCCGCCCCGTAAAAACAGCGGCTTCCGGCGGGGAGTTGTCACGCGTAATGCTGGCGCTCAAAACCGTCTTTGCGAAAGCCGACAGCACCGCTTTGCTCGTGTTCGACGAGGTGGACGCCGACATCGGGGGCGCCGTCGCCCACGCCGTCGGCGAGCGCCTGGCAGCGCTCGCCCAGGGCCGCCAGGTGCTGTGCATCACGCATCTTCCTCAAGTGGCCTGCTTTGCGCGGGCCCATTACCATGCTGTCAAGGACATCACCGCGGGCCGTACCCGCCTGCGCGTCGACCGGCTCGACGGTTCTAGTCGCCTCGAGATCGTGGCAGCGATGCTGGGCGGACGCGCGACGAGCGCTAGTCGTCAACATGCTCAAGAATTACTGGAGAGTTCTCTCAAATGACCAAGACACGAACGCGTTTTGCGCCTTCACCGACGGGATTCCTTCATATCGGAGGCGCGCGCACCACGCTCTATAACTGGCTGTTCGCGCGCCGCCACAAGGGCGACTTTATTCTTCGGATCGAGGACACCGACGAGGTGCGCTCAAGCGATGATTCGGTTACCGCGATTCTCGACTCGGTGAGATGGCTTGGCCTCAACTGGGATGAAGGTCCTCTTGACGGCCAGACCGACTGCGGTCCGCACACCCCCTACTTCCAGATGCAGCGCGTGGCCGTCTACCGCAAGTATCTCAACCAACTGATTGCGGAGAACAAGGCTTACCGCTGCTATTGTTCCAAAGAGGAGCTCGAAGAGCTCCGCCGCGCGGCCCAGCTTGCGAAGCGTCCGCCGCGTTATGATGCCCGCTGTCGCGCTTTGAGCAACACCCAGCGCCAGGAACAAGAGGCGAAGGGGAGGACGTTTTCCATTCGCTTTAAGATGCCGACAAGCGGTGTAACGATCGTTGACGACCAGATCCGCGGAAAAGTCTCTTTTGAGAACAATCTTCTGCAAGACATGGTGATCTGGAAGACGACCGACGGCCCAACTTACAACTTCTGCTGCGTGATCGACGACCACCTCATGGAGATAACTCATGTGGTGCGCGGCGACGAGCACCTCTCCAATACGCCTTCTCAGCTGCAAATATACAATGCGCTTGGCTGGCCGCCGCCGTTGTTCGCGCATCTGTCCATGATTCTTGGACCCGACGGAGCGAAGCTCTCCAAGCGCCACGGGGCGACCTCGGTGCTGGAGTATCGCGATCAGGGCTATCTGCCGCATACGATGCGCAACTATCTTGCTTTGCTCGGCTGGTCCACGACGGAGTCTCAGCAGCTTTTCAGCGATGCAGATTTGATCGCTCGATTTGATTTGGAGGGTTGCCAGAAGAATCCCGCGACATTTGACACGGTCAAACTCACTTGGATGAACGGCGAGTATATCCGCCAGACGCCGGTGGATGAACTCGTGGAACTTGCAAAACCATTTCTTGAGAAGTCGGGCCTTATCGGTTTGCCCGGCCCGGATATTAAACGCGTGATCGCCCTTGAGCATGAGAAGTTTAAGCTGCTCTCCGACATCCCTCACTTGATCGAGTTCTTCTACAAGCCGGTCGCGTTCAATCCCGCCGCGTTCGACAAGGTCCTCAAAGCGCCGGGCGCCAAACAGGTTTTAGAGGATGTCGCCTCAGCCCTTCATTCTCTGATGCCCTTTGAGGACAAGGCCATTGAGGCGCGCATCCGTCAGCTCGTCGTGGAGAAGAGTCTCAAGAACGGCCAGGTCTTCCACCCCATCCGAGTGGCCGTCAGCGGCCGCACCGAGGGCCCGACCTTGTTTCTCATGCTGGAGATTATGGGCAAGGACGTTGTCGTTTCCCGCCTCAGGGACGCCGTCGCCGGCCTCAGTTCTTCGCGTAACCCATGAAGGCCTTCTTCGCCGCTCTATTGATTGTTCTCGCCGTCCACGCTGAGGCGGCGATGCCGGCGCAGGTCAAGCGCGGGGACCTGGAGATTAAGATCACGGTGACGGGCACGGTCGTGCCCGCTGGCATCTTCCGCATCAAGTCGGCGATCGAGGGCCGCGTGGAGAGTGTCAGGATCTCGACGTTTGCCTGGATCGGCGCTGATGAGCCGCTCGCGTTTACCGCGCATAAGGAGTTGGCGGCGATGCTCGATTCTCGGGGCACGCAGGACGTGGGCATCCTGGAGGACCGCTGGCAGAAAGTATTCAAGCCGACGATCTCGCGGTGCCCGGGCACATGCTTTATTTTGAAGAACTTCCTGAAGCCAAAAAGTTGGATAAAGCCCGGCGCGGTGATGTTCGAGGCCGCGTCGGCGCTTCAACTCGTCGGACGCGTGCGGCCCGAAGATATGCCTTGGATCCACGACGGCCAGGAACTTATTTTTTGGCCTCTGAATAACCCTCAACGCATTCTCAAGGGCCGCGTGACGCGGCTGCTTCTTGACGTTGAGAGCGCAGATGCCGCGCCGGGAGGCGCGTTTACGTTGATGCTTTCACCCAATCGCTACTTGGACCCGGGGACCAAGTGGGAAGGCCGTATCATCCCGCTCGTCAAAAAGGGAGTGCTCTCGGTGCCGACTGCGGCCTTAATCGGCGACGCCGGCGGCGTGTACCTGCCTGTGCGCGTCTCGACAGGCATCACGACGATGGGCATGACCGAGATTTCCGCCGGCGTCGAGGAAAAGCGCGACATACTCATTCTCGATGACGCTCAACTATTGGGCGCCCATCGCTATCAACAAGAAGCTGGCCTCCAAGCCCGGCCGCGCCGGGCGCTCAAGGCGCAGGGCGAGTCCGCAACCGCGCCCGGCCTCGACATAAAGCCCGTCAAGCACGCGACGGTCATCGAGGGCGCCGATTATTCCGAGGATCCTTATGCCGAGCCACCTTAAGCCCAGTATCGCACCGACGCGCCGAGTGCTCGCGATCGTGCTCGCCGGCGGCAAGGGCGAGCGGTTGCACCCGCTGACCCACGAGCGCTCCAAACCCGCCGTCCCATTCGGCGGGAAGTACCGTATCGTGGACTTCGTTCTCTCCAATCTCGTCAACTCGGGCATGCTCTCCATCTACGTCCTCGTTCAATATATGTCGCAAAGCCTCATCGAACATTTGCGCTCCAATTGGCGGACCGCCGGCCTCACGCGCGAGCACTTCATCACCGTCGTGCCGCCGCAGATGCGCCTTGGCACGATGTGGTACCGCGGCACGGCCGACGCCGTCCGTCAGAATCTTAATTTGATCCATGACTTCGATCCAGATCTTGTTGTTGTCTTTGGAGCGGACCATGTCTACCGCATGGACATTGGCCAGATGGTTCAGTCCCACATTGAAAAAGGCGCCGATGTCACACTGGCGACGATTCCGGTCCCGCTGAAGAGCGCGCCCTCCTTCGGTATCGTGCGGATCGACGCAAAAGGCCGCGTGTTCGAGTTCATCGAGAAGCCGCTGACGGCCGAGCCGTTGCCCGGCAGCGGCACTCACGCGCTCGCCTCAATGGGCAACTACGTTTTCACAAAAAGCGTCCTCGTCGATTTGCTCAAAAATCAGCATAAGGACGAGAGCGATCTTGATTTCGGGAAAAATGTTCTGCCCGGAATTATCAAGACGCACAGACTCTATGCCTATGACTTCTCGACCAACAGACTGCCCGGCATCAAGGCTTACGAGGAACAGGCGTATTGGCGAGACGTCGGCACGCTGGGCGCCTATTATCATTCGAACATGGACATTCTCGGCGCGCGTCCGCGCCTGAACCTCAACAATCGCCGCTGGTTTATCCACTCCGGGCGTTACGACGGCCCGCCGGCGAAGGTGCTTGATGGGAAATTGACGAACTGCATCATCAGCGACGGCTGTTTCGTGCGCAATGCGACGATCAGGAACTCGATCATCGGCAGAGGCGTGCACATCCACGACGGCGCAGTCATCGAGGACTCTATCATCATGGATTTCTGCAAGGTGAGATCTGAAGCGCATCTCAGGCGCGTCATCGTGGACCGCTTTAATGAGATTGCCTCCAAGCTGAGAATCGGCTTCAACGCCGCGGAGGACGCGAAGCGCTACTTCGTCGATCCCAGCGGCCTCGTGATCGTTCCCCGCGGAGAGACCGTCCAACGGTGAGGTGAATTTCAAGCTCACGCCCGGATTGGGAAATGCTATTTTCAAGAGGATTCCATTGGTGTACAGAAAAACGATCGTCTCGCTCGTGTCGGGCATGAGGCAAAGCAAGTGCGAAGAAAAAGAATGAGCCTGCGGCATCAAGGCCGCTTGGATTCGGCATGTTCGCGACACCTGAGAGATAGATTCAAAAATTGACAAAACTCATTCGGCTCAATGATCAGGCGGAGACGGTGCGCCTTCTCGGTGAACAGGACGCGCGCCTGCGCGAACTGGAGCGCGACTTCGGCGTCGAAATATTTCTGCGCCAGGACGCGGAAAGAGGCCTATCGCTGAGCATAAAAGGCAATGCCCCCCGCGTCGAGAAAGCCGCACGCCGACTGCAGTCGGAGATAGCGTCTTTGCGCCGCCGCGCAGCTCCCGTCGATCCACGAGGCTTTGAGCCGATTAACCTTGACGCTCCGTCGCTTCCCGAGGACGGCCTGTACCGAGCCCATGATGGGAAAGTATTGCGCGCGCGCACGCCGAACCAGCACAAGTACTGCGAGGCGATCGACGAGCACGATCTGATTTTCGGCACCGGTCCGGCCGGCACGGGAAAGACCTTTCTTGCGGTCGTCGCCGCTCTGCGCGCGCTCGAGATGCGGCAAGTCGCGAAAATTATCCTCTCGCGGCCGGTCGTTGAGGCGGGGGAGAAGCTCGGATTTCTGCCCGGCGACATGATGGAGAAGGTTAATCCATACCTGCGCCCGCTGTACGACGCATTTATTGCTTTGCTCGGCAACGAGCGCTTCCGCGCCTGGCGGGACAATGACGTTATTGAGATCGTGCCGCTGGCTTATATGCGCGGCCGCACTTTTGAGGACGCGTTTATGATCCTCGATGAGGCACAGAATACGACGTCCGAGCAGATGAAGATGTTCCTCACGCGCCTGGGCTTTGGATCCAAGGCCGTCATCACCGGTGACGTGACGCAGATCGACCTGCCCGCGGGCCGGATGTCGGGTCTCATCGAATCCCTCAAGGTGATCGCCGGCGTCGAGG
>CAZGVK010000106.1:0-9032 GCA_964529095.1 uncultured Elusimicrobia bacterium | reverse complement strand
TTCCGGCGCGATCCTGCCCTCATACGGGCACCAAAACGCAGTCGAAACGTAGCCGCGCACGCTCAGCCGCGCGGCGCGGGCGCGAAGAACAACGGGCCGGAAGCGCTCGATGGATTCCTTGATTCCGGCCTTAATATTCTTCTGGTTGAAAGTCTCGGAAGCTGCGGTGAAAACCGAGATCTTGTCGGCCTTCACCGCCAAAGCAAGGTCGAGGCCGATCTCGTTAGGCACCAGCGCCGAGTAAAGCACTCCCGGCTTGCGCTTGATGCGCGCGAACACCTGCTCGGAGTTCGCCATCTGCGGAACGGATTTAGGATTGACAAAGGCGCCCGCTTCGATTTCCAAAAGGCCCGTCTCCGACAGCGCGTCAATGAAGGCGACCTTCACCGCGAGCGCAATGGGATTTTTTTCGTTCTGTAGCCCGTCTCGCGGCCCGACCTCAACAAGGCGTGGAATCGGGCGCGGCTTTATAGGGTCCATGCGGGCAGCCGTTTTTCAAGGAAGGCATTCAGCCCCTCTTGGCCTTCATCCGAAGAACGCAGGCGAACCAGGGTATCGACGGCAAGTCCGATGCGTTGATGCAGTCCGAGCGGTGCCAGCCGAGGCAGGAACGCCTTGGCCGAGCGGACGGCGTTCGGGCCGCATTTGAGTATGCTCGCCGCCACGGCATCGGCTTTGATCGCCAACTCGGCCGTAGAAACGGTTTCATGAGCAAGCCCCATGCGGACAGCTTCTTGCGCGCCGAAGACTTCGCCGGTCAAATAGTAGCGACGGGCATTGACAACGCCTATCTTAGGAAGCGCCCAGCAGGAAATGATCGCCGGCATAATGCCCAGACGACATTCGGAAAAAGACATTTTCGCGTCATCCGCAAGCAGGGCGATGTCGCAGGCCGCAAGAAGCCCCAAACCGCCGCCGAATACGTTGCCCTGCGCCGCCACGATGACAGGAACGGGGCAGGCGTCAACGGCTAGAAGCATGTCGGCCAAAAGGCGCGCATCTTTTTTTCCTTCCTCGGGAGAAAGTCGGCCGGAATTTTTCATCCAGTTGATGTCGGCGCCCGCGCAAAAATCCTTGCCGCCTCCTGTCATGATCACAGCACGGACAGCGGGGTCCAAGGAGATCGCCGTGAACGCCGCCGTCAGCGAACGCACGGTCACCGCGTTCATCGCATTCCTAAGTTCCGGACGCGACAGCGTTACCTTGGTCACGGGGCCGGCGCGGACAGCAAGGTGCTGATATTCCATTTTACATTCGAAAAACAGGACGGCGAAGATCCCCGATCGGCGCGTATGCCGTCGCGGCGAAGGCCATCGCCAATATCCGGCGCGTGTCGGCAGGCGCTATAATGCCGTCGTCCCACAAGCGCGCGGCCCCGAAGTAGGGATGGCCTTCGGCCTCGTACTGTGCGCGGATCGGAGCCGCGATCTTGGCCTCTTCCGCAATGCTCAGTTCCACCTTTCGCCGCTGCAGCTGCTCGCGCTTGATAATCGTCATCACGGTCGCCGCTTGGTCTGCGCCCATCACCGAGACGCGCGCGTTGGGCCAGGTAAACAGAAATCGCGCGCCGTAGGCGCGGCCGCACATTGCGTAGTTGCCGGCCCCATTTGAGGCGCCGGTGATGACCGTGATCTTGGGCACGCGCGCTGTCGCCACGGCCTGCACGAGCTTGGCGCCGTGCTTGATGATTCCGTTTTGCTCGAAATCCTTGCCCACCATGAAGCCGGTGATGTTCTGCAGGAACAGGAGCGGAATCTTGCGCTGATCGCACAGCTCGATGAAGTGCGCGCCCTTCAAGGCCGCCTCCGCGAAAAGCACGCCGCAGTTGGCCACTACGCCTACCGGGCGGCCGAAAATATGGGCAAAGCCCGCCGTCAGCGTCAGGCCGTACAATGCCTTGAACTCATGAAAACGCGAGCCGTCGACAAGACGCGCGATGACCTCTTTGGGGTCGGCCGGGCGGCGCAGATCGCGGTTGATGATTCCGTATAAATCTTCAATGGGATACAGCGGGTCTTCTCCCGCGCCGAGTTCGAACCGAGGAAAATTCAGGTTGGCGACGATCGCGCGCGCGATCTGCAGGGCATGCTCATCATGATCAGCCAGATGATCGGTGACGCCTGATATCCGGCAATGCATGTCCCCGCCGCCGAGTTCCTCGGCCGTGCTCTCCTCTCCCGTGGCCGCCTTGACTAAGGGCGGCCCGCCCAAATAGATCGTGCCTTGGTCGCGCACGATCACGCACTCATCGGCCATCGCCGGCACATACGCGCCGCCGGCCGTGCACATGCCCATGACGATGGCGATCTGCGGGATGCCGAGAGATGACATCACCGCTTGATTGTAGAAGATGCGACCGAAATGTTCCTTGTCCGGGAACACCTCGGCCTGCTTCGGCAGGAACACGCCGCCGGAATCGACGAGATAGACGCAGGGCAGACGGTTCTCAAGCGCCACCTCCTGGGCGCGCAGATGCTTCTTGATCGTCTCCGCTTAGTAGGTGCCGCCCTTGACGGTCGCATCATTGGCGACGATCACGCACAGGCGTCCACTGATGACGCCGAGCCCCGAGATCAGGCCCGCGGAAGGGATCTCGTCGTCATATAAACCCATCGCCGCCAGGGCAGAGAACTCCAAAAAATGGGCGTCATGATCAAGCAGCCTGGCGACTCTTTCGCGCGCCGTCAACTTGCCGCGAGAGCGGTGCAGCGCGACCGCCTTCGCCGAGCCGCCTGCGCGGGCCTTCTCAAGCCTTGCGTTGAGATCCAAGAGCAAAGCGCCGTGGTACTGCGCGTTGGCTTTAAATTCCACGGACTCGCGCACGACCGCGGACACTATCGGCGGCGTATCGGCATCAACCATCCTCGGATAATACTAAATGCCTCTCGCGCGAAAGCGGCTGCCCTTCGAGATCGGCATGTTCAACGGATCAACCGGCGGAAGTACTCTTTAATCGCGGAGTCGTGGGCGGCGGGGCGCGGCTCATGGAGGGAGCGCTCGAGCTCCTCGCGCAGTTCTTGCGGCGGACGGTATTCATCAGCGGAAGGCAGGCGCACTTTCCCCATGGCGCTGCCTCGCGTTCCTTTAGACGCGCGGCGCACGACGCTTCCCGGCATCTCGAAAGCTCGGCTCAACGCCTCGTCCAGCATGGAAGCGCCCGATTCCGCCCCGGAGGCGCTCTTGTCTCCATCTTGCAGAATTTTAAGCGCGGCCTCGCCGAAGCGCAGGCCTTCGCTCACATCCCCGCGGCGAAGAGCTTGCGTACCCGCCTCCTGCTCGGACATCGCGTCATCGATGCGGCGCAGGGAACCGCCGAGCAGATAGCCGAGGAGGCCGGCGGCGCTGGAAACTTCCCGGCGCAGGCGTCCGGCCGACTCTCGCGCCAAAGCCTGAAAGTCGGCGGCCTCATGTGCGGCGACCGGGTCCAGGCGAGCGCCGTCAACCCCATGCTCGAGGGCGACAGCGGCGTCATCGAGAGCCTTCGCGGTCGCCTCATGCGCGGGGGAACGCAAATGGTCTGACAACGCGGCCTGGCGCGCTTGGCCCGCCGCGATGCGCAGAAGCCGGACCGCCGCGTCAATTTGGCCGGCGGCGAGATCTGCGCGCGCCTCGCGGGCTGAGCGCTCGGTCTCAAGTGAAGGTGCTGAAGCCAGCGCCGAGTCAATCGCGTCCCGAGACCGGAGGAGCAGCTCTTTCTGCGCGCGCACCTTCCCGGCAAGGCGCGCGTTCTCGCGGCGGCGCGTGATTTCAACTGATTTTTCCTGCCGCGCGGCCGCTTCGCGCCACGCCGCGGCCACGCGTCCGGCGCTTTCCCGCGCGCGACCGGAAAGTTCCTTGCCGGCGCGTCGGCCCGACTCGCGCAAGCCCTTAGAAACGCGCGCGAGCTTCTCCGCGAGTTCCCGGGCAGAGCGCTCAGCGCCTGCGGCATCGCCGTTTTGCAAAGCTCGACGCAAAGCGCTCGCGGCATCGCGCGCCCCCTCCAGCGGAAGTTCGCGAACCGAACTCGTTTCCGAAGACGCTTCCGGAAGCGCGCTGATTGATTTTTCAAGTTCTGCCAGCGCCGCGTCCACGGCGGCCAAGGCCTTCTCCAGTTCCGCCGCTTCGGCCGGAGTTATTTTTTCCTTCAGGAGCGCGGTTAAATCCTTTAGATCCCGACCGCCCTGATCCGCGTCAAAAGCGCGATCAGCCATATCCTGAGCGTTCTGCACGCTCGAACCCTCGCGCAAAGCCGCGGCGGCAGCGCGGGCCTGCGCGGCCAATGCCGTCTGTTCTCTCGCGGCGCGCGCAAGATCGTGTTCCTTAAGCGCCGCATCGGCTTTCGGCAGACCTTCCATGCCGGCTGCGGCCAGGCTTTCAGCGGCGGCCGAAGCTTGGTCCGCAAGGCCCTGATTGGCGCGGGGGTCGGCGCGCATGAGCTCGTTCCATGCCATCAAGGCCCCCACGGCTGTCGACCAAAGACCGGCGACGGGACTTGCGGCCTCGCGGACAGCTTCCTCGCTTTCACCTGCGGCCGCTTTCTCGGCCGCCGTCGCCGCACGGTCGAGCGCTCCAAGCGCTTTCTCGCGCGCCGCGAGCGCCAATGTATGCGCGGCATCAACGTCGACGATTTCAACCGAGCCTTTCTCGGAGCGCGCGGATTGCGGAGGGGAAGCGTCATCAACTGCCTCGAGCCAAAACTCAACGATGGTTCCCGGGGCATAATCACGCAATTTTAGAGTCAAATCACCAAGCGTCTCCGCCGAGCCGCGCTTGAAATCAAGGGTCCGTCTGAAATTCATACCGCTGATTTTGGGCGCGATGACGAGTTCAAGACGCGTCAGTTCGCCATCATCGCGCGCGGCATAGGCGATCGTGATGGAATCGCGCGGCCCGGCCTGTAGCGGCGCTTGAGGGGAAAGCATCTCGACGGAAGGCTTCGCGTCGGCGAGCACGGACAGGGAATAGGTCGGTGGCGAAGGGTCGCGTCGCAAGTCCGCTGAAACAAGAAGGAATGAAAAAATCGCGTCCTCTTGGGCCAAAAATCCCGTCGACCATGAACCACCGACTTCACGCATCGCCAGCGGCACGGGCAAGGTGGATAGCCTCAATGCGGCCGAGACAAGAGCTCCTTGAGCGCCCGCTCGCACCGTCACCCAATCCCCGCGCCGCGCGCGCACCGGGGCGTCCCTGCCTAAGACAAAAGTCTTCGCGCCGTGCGTGCCGCGCACTATCGCCTGAGCGTCCTGGAATCGGGGCACCGGAACGGCAAGCAGGCGCTGAGAACGCGTGACGCGGTCCCTGTGGCGCGCGCGATAGTCAAGCGCCGCGACCAAAGCGCCCGTCTCGAAGGAGGCGCTGTCGCCATCTGCGGCATCCCACTTGACCCCGCGCCATGCCCCATCGGCGCTGCGCAGCTCCAAAGCCAGATCCCCTCCGCGTAGTCCGGCGCTGACGCCTTCCGGCGTGAGCTTCGCGGCCACGAAGACCGAAGCGCCCCAATCCACAGTCGCATTGCCAGGAAGCAGGACGACGAGATTATCGAGCGGCGCGTCAAGCCAGGGGGCGAGCACTCGAGTCCACGAACCGCGCACCCCGATGGAAAACGCCAGCGCCACAACTGCGGCGACAACGCCGAAACGCGCCGTGCGTGAAGCGATCCACGCATACAACGGCGCATCCGAAAGACCTGCGGCCAACGCGTCAGTGCGCGCGATATGCTCGCAGCGGAGTTGCTCGGATTCGCCGCCTCCCGCTCGCTCGATCCCAAGCGCCCAGGCTGAGGAGAACATCGGCCGCGTCACGGGCCAAAGACGCGCCGCGTCGGTGAAAATGGCCTCCCAGTCCGTGCGCCATAAGGCTACCAGTCCGAGCCAAGCATGAACCAACAGCGCCGTAGCGCCGGCCAGCCACACCGCGACGCGCAACGCGCGGGACAAAGCCATCCAATGATCGGCCTCAGCCATCACCCCCGCAACGGCGAGGCCCCACCCCAATGCGCGGGCGGAAAATTCAAGCCCGATGACGCGGCGGCGTTGATTGCGCCAAACAAGCGCGCGTTTTTTAAGACTCATTGACCTATGGTTGACGCAATTTTATTTATAAAAGCATTTTCCAATCATCGAATGGGCCTAAAATAATGAGCTGACACGAGTAGACGCGCACTTCCCAAAATAGTCTAATCGTTCCGGCGGAGTTTATCACCGAGGAAACCCTGGCACCACGAGACTGGGAAAGAAAAGACCTGCTCGGGCTGGAAAGGCTGAGCGCCTCTGAAATCGAGATGATGCTCGATTTGGCCGCTTCCTTTAAAGCTGCCCCGCCGACGGACCTCCTTAAAGGCCGCACGGTCGCCTTCATCTTCACCGAAGCTTCCACGCGCACGCGCTCATCTTTTGAGATGGCGGCCAAACGTCTGGGCGCCGATGCTCTCGGTTTTTCACCTGTCGGCTCTTCCTTAGCCAAAGGCGAGACCTTGCTCGACACTTTTCTAAACCTCGAGGCCGTCGGCGTCACCCATTTTGTCGTGCGCCACGGCCAATCCGGGGCGCTGGAGGACTTAGCACCCTTGCTCAAGGCCTCCGTCATCAACGCCGGCGACGGCTGGCATGAGCATCCCACGCAGGCCCTCCTCGACCTGCTCACCTTGCGCGAACGCCGTCAAAGCTTTAAAGGGAAAAAAATCGTCATCCTTGGCGACATTCTCCACAGCCGGGTCGCGCGCTCGAACCTGTTCGCGCTTAAAAAGCTAGGCGCCCAAGTCGTCTTCTGCGGTCCGACCCCCCTTTGCCCTGACGATTTCACGGCGCTCGGCGCCATCGTCGAGCATGACATCGAGAAAGCTCTGCGGGACGCCGACGCCGTCAACGTGCTGCGCCTGCAGATTGAACGCATGGACCAGGGCTTTATCTCCACACTCGCCGACTATGCGCAGACCTACCAACTAACGCCCGCGCGCGTCAGTCTCATGAAGCCCGAGGCTGTCGTTCTGCACCCCGGCCCCATCAACCGCGGCGTTGAAATCGCCTCCGAAGTGGCCGACGGCCCGCGCTCGCTCATTCTCGAGCAGGTCGCCAATGGCGTGTTCGCGCGCATGGCCGTGCTGGCGCTGTGCGAGAAAGGGAGGTCTCTTGCCTGAGCAATTGATCGTTAAGGGGGGCCTCGTCATCGATCCGGCGCGCAGTCTTGATGCCGTGCGCGATATTCTCATCGAGGATGGGCGTATTTCCGCGGTCGCGACGGGACTCTCGCGCAAGTCCGCGCTTCAAGGCGTGCCCACAATCGATGCCACTGGTCAATGGGTGATCCCCGGCCTCGTCGACATGCACGTCCACCTGCGCGAACCCGGCCGCGAAGAGGATGAAACTATTGCGACCGGCGCCCAATCTGCGGCGCGCGGCGGCATCACCACTTTGCTTGCAATGGCCAACACCGAACCCGTCAGCGACTGCGCCGGCCAACTCGCCTTCCTGCGCGCAAAGGCCCGCGCCGACGCAGTCATCACCGTGCTCTTTGCCGGCGCTGTCACGCTCGGCCAAAAAGGCGCCAAGCTCGCTGATTTCGCAAAACTCAAAGACGCCGGCGCTGCGGCCCTCTCCGATGATGGCCACCCGATCATGAACGCGGGCATCCTGCGCCGCGCCCTTGAGTACGCCGATGATCTGGGCCTGCTCGTGATCGATCATTGCGAGGATCTTGATCTCTCCAGCGGCGCCTGCGTTCACGAAGGACCCTCCGCCTTGAGAAAAGGCCTCAAAGGAATGCCCTGGGCGGCGGAAACAGTCCAGGTCATGCGCGACATCGCCTTGGCGGAACTCACGGGAGCGCGAATTCACATCGCCCATGTTTCCACTGCCGCCTCGGTGGCCGCGATCAGAACGGCGAAGGCAAAAGGGATTTTAATTTCAGCGGAGGCGGCGCCCCATCACTTCGCCATGACCGACCATGACATCCCCGGCTACGATGCCAACTGGAAGATGAATCCGCCGCTTCGCGGCGAGGATGACCGCGCAGCGCTTCTCGAGGGCTTAGCGGACGGCACCATCGACGCAATCGCCAGCGACCACGCTCCGCACGGCTGCTCGGCCAAAGCGCTCGGCATGGATTTAGCGCCCTTTGGCGTCATTGGACTGGAAACCTCGCTGGCCGTAGCCCTCACGGATCTTCACCACACGAAGGTCCTCACGCGCCGCCGCCTCGTCGAACGCTTGTCCTCGGGCCCGGCCGCCTTGCTCCGTCTCAAGAATAAGGGGACCTTAGCGCCCGGCGCCGACGCCGACCTCGTCGTCGTGGACCCCAACGCCGCATGGACGCCGACGCCTCCTTTCGCCTCGAAGAGCGCAAACTCGATCTTCACCGGAAGGCGCCTCAAAGGCCGCGCGCTCACCACCCTCTCCCTCGGACGGGTCGTTCATGCTTTATGAAGCGCTGAGGCCTTTGCTCTTCAGGCTCGAGGCCTAGCGCGTCCATGAGGAAGTCTCCGGCTTCATGGCGCTTGCGGCCCACATTCCCGGAGCCGCCTCCGTGCTCTCGTTCTTGACCGGCCCGGGCGGGCAAAATCTGCAAAAAACTGTTTTTGGAATCACTTTCCCCAATCCCATAGGGCTCGCCGCGGGGTTTGATAAAGATGGAAAATTAATTTCTCTTTTACCGGGGCTTGGTTTCGGATTTCTGGAAATTGGTTCCGTGACCTTGAACCCGCAGTCTGGAAATCCTCGGCCACGGCTGTTCCGGCTTGCGGAACAGCATTCCCTCCTGAACTCTTTGGGCTTCAACTCGGAGGGCGCTCGGGCCGTTGCCCTGCGCTTGTCTTCAATCTCCCGCCCTTCGGTTCCGCTCGGAATCAATTTGGGCTTGAATAAAGGGGCGTCCGCCGAAGACGCCCCATGGCTATACGCCCGGACATTGCGGCTCTTGTCTCAATGTGGAGATTATTTTGTCATCAATGTCTCTTCTCCCAATACGCCCGGCCTGCGCGCTCTGCAGAAATCGACGCAATTAGCGCCCATACTCAACGCCGCGCAGGACGCGAATATCCTAAAAAAACCGATCTTGAT
>CAZGVK010000105.1:0-5748 GCA_964529095.1 uncultured Elusimicrobia bacterium | reverse complement strand
TTCGAGCTTAAGGCGCTCAAGGCCGGCGTGATCGTAGTTGCGGACATCGAAGTTCTCGCGCGTGGCGACGGCCGGCTCCTTGACAAAACCGTCCTCCATCGCGTTCGATAGGGGATAGCTGTAGATCACGTTGCGAAAGACATCCGCTCCGCCGGCTCTTTCCACCTGGGGCGTCGCCGTCAGTTCTAGGCCCAAGACGGGCTTGAGCTCGTTGATGGCCCGCATGCCGGCCGAGGCCCTATAGCGGTGCGATTCATCCATGATGACGACCAGGTCGTCCAGACCTGCGAGATAATCGAAGTAGCTCTGGCCGACGTACTCCTGAAGGCGGCGGAATCTCGGCACGTTGGTTCTGGCGGCTCCGGCCGTGGTCTCGGTGCTGGTGATCTTGCTGATGTTGAAGATATTGATGTGAACCGAAGTGTCAAACCAGTCGCTGCCGCGGACGCCGCGGCCGTCCTCGTAGGTGTCGCCGGTGACGATCCATGGCGGCTCGACGGCGAACTCGGCAATGCCCTGGAACACGTACTTCGGGGTGTTGGGCGTGAAGTCGGCACGGAGCTTGTTGTAGATGGTCAGGTTTGGGGCCAAGACGAAAAAGTGCCGCATGCCCTCTTTCTTGTAAAGATAGGCGATGAAGGCGCCCATGAGCCGCGTCTTGCCCACTCCCGTGGCGAGCGCGAAGCAAAGCGAAGGGAAGTCCCGCTCGAAGTCGGCGACCGTCGGGAACTCCGCCTGGATGGCCCTGAGGGCCCGGGCGGCATCCGCGCCCTTCTCCAGGGAAATGATCTCGCCCAGCCGCGCTAGGATTTCAAGCGATATTTTCTGCGGAGGACGCAGGCTGAGCCGATTGGCGATGGCGTTGACGTGAGAGTTCATGATGCGGTGATATTCTCCTTCTTCACATGGGCGCGAAAAGTGCGTTGGGTGGTCAATATTTCTTGACGAAGAGCTTCCTCGTCCGGAAGGACCGTGAGGTAACGGGAAGAGAACACGTTGGCCTTGATCCCGCCCATTGCGTAATGGACAACAGCATCGTTCTTCGCGCTGCACAGAATCAGTCCGACTGGCGCGCTCTCGCCCGGCTCCATCAAGTGCTCCCGGGCATAGTTCAGGTAAAGATTCATCTGCCCGGCATCGGCGTGGGTGAACTTGCCAATCTTGAGGTCTATCACGACAAGGCACTTGAGCCTGCGGTGATACAGCAGGAGGTCTATGCGATACCACTCATCGCCGATCCGGATGCGCTTCTGTCGGGCCACGAAGGTGAACCCCGCGCCCAACTCAAGGAGAAACCACTCCAGGTGACGGATGATCGCGTCCTCAAGGTCGGTCTCACTGTACTCGTCCTTGAGATCGAGAAACTCCAGAAGATACGGGTCACGGATTTCTTCTTGAAGACTCACGGCATCATCCGGCTTGGCTCGTTGACCGCGCGCAAGCATGACGTCCTTTTGTTTGGAGTGGTTGGTGCGCTCGTAAAATTGCGTGCCGATCTGCCGGTCAAGCTGGCGCACTGACCATCCGCCCCGGATAGCCTCGGATTCGTAAAACCCGCGCGCCAATGGATTCTCGACCGATATCAAGCGCACATAATGCGACCACGATAAGGGGAATGTGCCCGAAAGGAGTTTAGCGGACCCCGTCCGCATAATCTCGGATTTTCCAGACAGTGTCTGGAATATTGCCATAGACGATTCGCCAGACAGCGTCTGGCTTTTCGCCCGCGCCTCCAATTGCGCAGACGGTGTCTGCGCAATCTCCCATCCCAGGTAGAAAGCCCGCATCTGTTCGACATTGCGCTTGGAGAACCCTCGCCCATGCTTTGCCGCTAAATCGGAGGCCAAACGAGAAATTAGCTTGTCTCCGTATTCCGCGCGCGCCTTTCCGCCTTGCTCGAATTCCACGATCCGACGGCCTACTTCCCAATAGGCCGCCGTGAGGATGCCGTTGACGGCACGGATGGATGTTCGTCTCGCCCGTTCCAGCAGACCGGAAATGTCCGAGACCAGACGGCCATAATCAGCCGCGACGCCTGGCACGATGGGATGGGAGGGTTGCTTCGATTTCATGACGCGCCTCCCTCGATGCCGGAGAGGTCGAAGCGAAGGGCCTCATCGCGGCGTTCGGTCTTGGAGCGGGGCTTGCGGCCGGCCGGGGCCACCGCTTCCTCCGCGCCCTTTTCCAGGGAAATGATCTCGCCCAGCCGCGCCAGGATTTCAAGCGGGATTTTCTGCGGAGGACGCAGGCTGAGCCGATTGGCGATGGCGTTGACGTGGGAGTTCATGATGCGGTGCCTCGCGGGCCGTTGGTGTCCAAAAGGCCAGACAGTGCCTGGCCTTTCTTAGGCCCGGACAGGGCTTTGACTTCTCGCCGCAGTTCGGAACGCAGCTCGGCCTCGCTGGGGAGATGAAGCTTGTAGCGGCTGGCGAATATCTTTCTCTGATCCTCGCCGAGAGTATATTTGACGACGGCGTCGTTCTTCTTCGCGCAGAGAATCAGGCCCAGGGTCGGATTGTCGCCTTCAGACCGCCGCTCTCGGTCGTAGTAATTGACGTATAACTGCATCTGTCCGAGGTCCTGGTGAGTGAGCTTGCTGGTCTTCAGATCGATGATGACGTAGCACTTCAATACGGTGTGGTAGAAAACCAGGTCAACGTAGAAGTGGTCGCCCTCCAAGGTCAGCCGCTCTTGCCGGGAAACAAAGGCGAAGCCTTTGCCCAGTTCCAGAAGAAAGGCCTGCAGGTTATTGATGAGCGCCTGCTCGAGTTTCGTTTCCACGAGCTTGTGCGACTCCGGTAGACCCAGAAACTCCATGATCATTGGGTCCTTAAAGACGTCCGCCGGCTTTTCGACCTCGTGCCCTTTCAGGGCAAGACGCATGAGTCCTTTTTTGTCGCGACTCAACGCGAGGCGCTCATGGAGAAGGCTGCAGATTTGCCGCTCAAGCTCCCGCGCGGACCAGTTGTTCTTGATCGCCTCGATCTCGTAGAAGGCGCGCTTGCCCGGTTCGTCCACCGCCAACAGCATTCGATAGTGGGTCCAGGACAGGTTAGGGTGAAGAAGGCACGGCTTCCAGGATTTCGTACGCAGTGCGTGCGGAATCGACGAAATTTCAGACGCTACAGCGTTGGCGGAAGATTCGCCACGCACCGCGTGGCTTTTCTTGGCGAAGCCCGCGGTTTTGAAAAGGCCACGCACTGCGTGGCCTTTCTGCTGCCCGAGCAAGCCCTCGTAAACCAGATAAAACTGCCTGAATGACTTCAGGTTCGTGAGCCCATAACCGGAACGATATTCCTCTCGCAATCGGTCGGCCAGCATGCGAATGAGCCGTTCTCCGTATGCGGCCCGTTGCCTGCCTTTTTGCTCCTCCTCCACGATCTCTCGGCCGATCAGCCAGTTGGAGACCACTTGGGCGGTGTTGACCGATCGCGCCGCGCCCGCGCGGGCGGATTCGATGATCTCCCGAACTCGGTCGTGAAGGTGTGCCGGTTTCTTTGATTTCATCGCGCAATCACCATGAGCATCCTGCCTCCCGCCGCGGCCACCATCAATTCTCCACGCACTGCGTAGAGAATCTTTCCATTTTGATGTTTCATGACACACTTCCCTCGATGCCGGAGAGGTCGAAGAGAAGGGCCTGATCGCGGCGCTCGGTCTTGGAGCGAGGCTTGCGGCCGGCTGGGGCCACAACCTCCTCTTCGGGTTTGATCGGAAGGCTCTTGATCTCCAGGCTATAGTCGTCTCGCCCCCATTCGCAGCGCGAGAGGACGGCCTTGGGGATTTTCTTGACCGTCAGATTCGGGAACTCATCGAGATTCTTGACGCGGAACGCGCCGCACATGACGAGCAGGCTGCGGTCCTCGCCAAGTTCGTCCGAAAGCTTCTGGAGTTGCTCTCGGGAGAGGGTCTGTGTCGTGACGTAGATGAAGTCCTTCTCCGTTGAGCGGCCGTGCTGCCAATAGGCCGTGTCGCTCGGGGCGTATGTGAAGCCTTCCAGTTTGCAGATGGCTTCAGCGAGCATGATGGCATCGTACTTTTTGTTAATGACCCAGTTTCCGAATTGGTCCTTCTCTAGGAGTGACGGCGCGAGACGGTAATAACGGAAGCCTCCGCCGCCCTTCCAGCCGACGGCCTCGGTGATGCCGCCGGGGTCCTTGCCGTCTATAACCTTCTTGAGCCGAGGGATGATGTGGGTGTGGCAGTGCTCACCGAGCTCGACCATAATCCAGCGGCGGCCCATTTTGTGGGCGACAGCGCCGGTGGTGCCGGAGCCGGCGAAGGAGTCGAGGACCCAGTCGCCCGGATTCGTCGAGAGTTCCAAGACTCGCTTGATCAGAGCCTCGGGCTTCTTGCCTTTCGGAAATTCAACTCCGCCTTCTGCGTGAAGATTATTGGATAGGATATCGTCCCATAGAGTTGTCAGTGGCTCTCCTGCAACGTGCTGCCCATCTATCAATTTGAGTTTGTCCGAATAGAAGATGAGGCGCTTTCCACCGATCAGATAGATATCTGAATAGTCCGTTCTCTCTAACCTAAATATCCGATCGGGCTTTGCCTCGGAGGCGTCAATAAGCTTCCTCGCATCCGCACTCACGCTCTCATAGTCCGGCCGAGCCAGCTGCATTACGCTCTTCGCGTTCTCGACAACAAACTCGTCCATCAGCTCGGGCTGATCCTTCACCAGCTTTCTGCCCTCCTTTTCGGGAACACCACGGGAAGTGGCGAATGCCTTCATCAGAGTCGTTATCTTCCAGGTCTCGTGATGTTGATTTCGGTTTAGGATAAATTGTCCGTATCTTGTATCGCGCTCCCTGCCTGTAAAGATGCGGTTCGGCTTCCATGCGGTCTTATTCTTTGCATAGAGGACGACATAGTTTGTCGTATTCACGCAGCCGGGATTGATAGACTTGTGCCCAGTTGCCGACCCCTGCTTAAAGGTCACAACATATCCGCGGTTCTTGCGGCCGAAGACCTCGTCGAGCAAAACGATCAGATACCCAAGCTCATTATCGTCAATGTGAACAAATAGTGATCCGTCATCAGCGAGCAAATTGCGGAGCAGCTCGAACCGATCGCGCATCAGAGAAAGCCACAGGGAGTGTTCGATACCGTCATCGTAGTGTTCAAAGGCCTGCTGGGTGTTAAAGGGCGGATCTACGTAGATACACTTTATGACCCCGGCAAACTCCTGCTCTAATGCCTTCAGCGCAAGCAGGTTGTCTCCGAAGATAAGGCTGTTGTCAAAGACGTCCTTGCCATTTATTCGGAAGGAGGCGTGATGTGAGGCGGTCGGTTCTTCAATGAGAATCCGTGGCTCCAGCTTAGGCCGGTTCTCCTTCCCAATCCAGGTCAGTTCCAGTTTTATTTTACCGTTGCCCATTATTGCGCTCCAGCGTCCTGCCACTGTAATGGCGGCCATGCCGGAAGCGGCTGCTGAAGCTGCGTCAGCGCCTCTCCGACCGCCTTGACCAACTTACGAAAAGAGCGGCTGCGGCGATGCGCCCGTCCCATGTCGAAAACGGCGCTCATCGCGGGCTGGTCGAGCGTCTCTGAGTAGGCTCGACGCTCCGGCATGAACTCTTCGAGCGCCCCCTTGGCGTCACGTCTTAATTCAGGGTTGTCAGGAGCAGTCGCGACGTCGCAGATCCCACATTGCCCACGCAAGGATTCAACGGCGGAAAGAAACCATAACACGTATTCACGGTAAGCGATCACGACATCGCAAGGAACAGTACCCCCAGCCCC
>CAZGVK010000104.1:0-8893 GCA_964529095.1 uncultured Elusimicrobia bacterium | reverse complement strand
ATGAGGCACAGAATACGACGTCCGAGCAGATGAAGATGTTCCTCACGCGCATGGGCGCGGGATCGAAGATCGTCGTCACCGTAGACACGACGCAGAATGATCTCGGCGTTCACGCGACTTCAGGTCTCGTTCGCGTTCTTGAGATACTGAAAGGCGTTGAGGGCATGGCCGTGGTGCGCCTGACGGAGTCTGATGTCTCCCGCCACCCGATCGTCAAGCGGATCATCGGCGCCTACGATCGATGGGACAAAAAGGCAAGTTAAAGATCATCATTGCGGGCATGGCATCCTTGCCGACCCAGGCTCGGCGCGCGGCGCTGTATCGAAAGGCCGTGCTGCTGGCTTTTGGTACGGAGAAGAAAACCGCCGGTCTGCGCGGCGAAGTCAACGTTGTTTTCCTTGGCCGCGCCGCGATGCGAAGAATGAACAGCCATTATCTTGGACACGCTGCGGACACCGACGTCATCGCTTTTCCTTATGATGGCCTTTCCGGGGAACCCCTCGGCGACGAGCATCCCATTGGAGATATTTTCATCTCGGCGTGGATGACGCGACGACAGGCTCGGATAGTGGGCCATTCGGTCGCAGTCGAGGCCGCCACTCTTGGTGTACACGGCGCTTTGCACTTGATTGGCCATGATGATCAGCAGTCAGCCGCGAAAGAGCTGATGTTTAAAATCCAGGGCCGGATTGTCGCTTCCCTGCTATGATTTTACTGCTTGCCGTCTTCGTGCTGCTGAGCCCTGCCCGCGCGGTCGAGCCGCCGACTTTGACGCTCGAGGCGCGCGCGTTCAAGCCCGGAGAGATCCTTCTTGTGACCGTCGCCGGCAACGACGCCAAGACGCCGCCGGACGGCGGCGTGGGCGGACGCGCTCTCAATTTTTTTCCAGGCGCATCGACAGGAACCTGGCTTGCCTTTTTTGGACTTGATCTCGAGTTTTCGACCGGCCCGGTGAATCTGAACGCCGTGCTGCGCTCACCCGATGGCACGGTGGTCCAAAAAACGGATATTTTAAACATCACAGACGCGGGCTTCCCGCTTGTCGAGCTCGCCGTCGATCCAAAATTCGTTGCGCTCGGCAAGAACGACGCCAAACGCGCCGAAGACGAATTTAAGAAACTCCATGCGCTTTTCTCCAAGACCACGGAGAAGCGGATGTTCAACGGGAGCTTTGTTTCTCCGATACCAGGCGCGGCGACCGCTCGCTTTGGCGAACGCCGCGTCTTCAACGGCCAGCCGCGCGCCCCGCACTCGGGCATGGACCTCAAGGCCAAGCTCGGACAATTGGTGCGCGCCCCCGCCGCTGGAAAGGTCCTGCTCGTTGATGCCCTTTTTTTTGCAGGCAAGACCCTTATCCTTGATCACGGCCTGGGATTAACGACGCAGTACGCTCATCTCTCAAAATTTCTTGTCAAGCGCGGCGACAGGGTGAAGAAAGGCCAGATCATCGGCCGGGTTGGCGCCACGGGACGCGTGACCGGAGCGCATCTGCACTGGGCGCTGAAATTCCAGAACTCCCGCATCGACCCCTACTCGTTGATATTCCTTGATCTTGATGCGAAGCTGAAGGCGCGGACGCCCGATTCGGGCGCGTCCTCGGTTCGGTGAATGTTTGGGTTGACGCCCTCTGCAGGCGTTTTTCTGTAATTAAGGGCTCGCGATGAAACAAGTGGCACAATTCGGCGGCCCGCTGTTGGCCGATTTTTTCGTTGCTCGATCCCTTTATTGCGTCAACCCTAAGGAACAAAATAAATGAGTGATTTATGACCTTGCGCCTCCAAAATATTGTTCGACGGGCGCATCCGCGCCGGTCAGCGCGTGAACAAGACGTTCGGGCATAGGCCATCCCTTTGTGGAGACAATGACAAGCCCTTCTCTTCTCGATGAAGTTCGCGATTTTTTGTCCGGTCTGCGGAAGGATTGGCCGGAGATGTTTTCTCCGACCAAACGCCCGAATCGTGGAATGAGCGCATTGCCGGTAAAGGCTGTCCCTCTCGATGCTCCCGTCAAATCCACCGTCTACGAAGGAGATCTCGTCGCGTTGTTTCGGTCCCGCGCGGAGTATTGGGCGCCGTTTCTGGGAGTGTCCTTTAAGCGGGTGAGCGTGAAAGACCAGCGCACGGTGTGGGGTTCCTGTACGCGAGCAGGAAATCTAAACTTCAACTGGCGTCTGAGCTTGGCGCCCGATGAAGTGCTCGACTACCTCGTTATCCACGAGCTCGCGCATCGCGCGGAGATGAACCACTCGCGTCGCTTCTGGGCAATCGTCGAACGCGTCTGCCCCGACCACAGGCATCACCGTCGTTGGCTGAGAAAGCACGGGGCCGCACTGCACGCCGCAGTCAATCGCTAAGAATCGGGCTCGCCGACTAGTTTCTCGAGGATCTCCGGAGCGTCGGCAGCCGTCGCTCCCGAGAGCCACTTGTCTCCGGGATAAATGAAGGCGTTGGGGCCCTGCGCGCATAAGTCCAGACAGCCGGAGCGCACGACGCGGACCTTGCCTTTCAGCCCTTTCGCCTTCACCTCCTGTTGAAGCGCCGCGCACAACTCCAGGCCGCCGCGGCCGGGGTTGCCGCAGGCGAGGCGGCCATCTGCGCGCGTGTTCACGCACACGAATACTGTTTTCCGATAAGGGATGTGTTTTTTATCCATGCCCTGAGGTCATTTTACTCCTTGGGAAGTTTAACAAAATAACTGAGCGATTGATGACGCCGAGGCATCCCGCCTGGTTCGGTCACATGCCTATCGGCATGCTCCCTTCTCGCGCCTTCTTAGAGTATCGCCTCGACACCCAAAATTCACAAAGTTATTATTGCGTCAACCCCAACTTCTTAAATTTCAAGAAGCTAGCCTTGATTTCCCGCCAACTCGCCTAGGCTGAACATGGGCATGAACATCGCGATGACGATCGTGCCGATGACAATGCCCATCACGACGATGACGAGGGGCTCAATGAGCGACGTCAGACCTTTGACCGCGGTATCGACTTCCTGGTCGTAAAAGTCCGCGATCTTGTTCAGCATGATGTCGAGCGCCCCGGTTTCCTCACCGACGGAAATCATCGAGGTCACCATATTGGGGAAAATGCCCGACTTCTTCAGGGGATCGGAAAGGTGTCCGCCTTCGCGGATGGATTCGCGTGTTAGGCTCACGGCTTCGGCGATGACGACGTTGCCTGCCGTCGCGGCGACGGTTTCCAGAGCCTGCATGATCGGCACGCCCGACTTGATTAAGGTTCCGAGCGTGCGCGTAAAACGCGCGACGGCGACCTTTTTGAGGATTGGTCCGAAGATCGGCGCTTTGAGGGATTGGGCGTCGACCCACCTGTGACCGTACGGTGTCGCGTAAAACTTCGCAAAGCCATGGCCGGCGACGAATGGAAACGCCACGATCAGGTACCAGCGCGCCTTCATCGCGTCGGAGATGTCGATGAGTATCTGCGTGGGCAGAGGCAACGCGGCGCCGAAGCTTGCGAAGATATTCTTGAAGGTCGGGATGACGAAGATCAGCAGGAAGACGGTGACAATGGAGCAGATCGAGAGCACGATCGCAGGATACATCATCGCTGATTTTACCTTGGCTTTCAGCGCCTCGGAGCTTTCCAGATAGACGGTTAAGCGCTCCAGGATGGTGTCAAGAATTCCGCCAAGTTCGCCGGCCTTGACCATCGAGCAGTATAGGTCGGGGAAGGCGTTCGGGTGCTTCTTCAGCGTATCTGAAATTGACAAGCCCGCCTCAATGTCGGACTTGACCGCGCAGAGGACTTCTTTAAAGTTGGGATTCTCGGACTGGGCCTCGAGGATTCCGAGGCTTTGCACGATCGGCACGCCGGCGCCGACCAAGGTTGAGAGCTGGCGGGAGAAGAGCGCCAGATCTTTTGTCGGGATGGCGCTTTTACTCTTTTTCCAACCGATCATCGCCTTAAACTGCTCAAGCGGGGGCACAAGTTTCTCCGCGATCTCGAGCACAACCATCTTTTGGCTGCGCAATTTCTCCACAGCGGCGCGCTGCTCGCCGGCGTCGATGATTCCTTGCATCACAAGGCCCGCTGCGGTTTTGACTTTATAGGTGTATGAGGGCATGGTGCTCCTTGAATGCGACGAATGATTCCACTTTCAGGTTGCCTGTCTCTGTATCAGGCGGCGCAGGTCCTCAGGATCCAGAGAGTGAGAGAGCGCTTCTTGAAAAGTGATCTTTTGCTTGAAATAGAGCTCAGCAAGAGACTGGTTCATCGTCTGCATTCCCATTTTCCCGCCGGTTTGGATCACCATCTGTATCTGCTCCACTTTTTGTTCGCGAATCAGATTTCTGGCCGCAGAATTGACGATCAGAGTCTCGCAGGCCAGAACTCGTCCGGCGCCGGATGCATGGCAGAGGAGCTGCTGGCAAATGACGGCCTGAAGGACGAAGGAGAGTTGAACGCGCACCTGCTCAATTTGATGTTGGGGAAAGACGTCGATGATGCGGTTGACCGTTTGCGCGCAGTCCGTTGTGTGGAGCGAGGCTAGAACCATGTGGCCGGTCTCGGCTATGTTAAGCGCCGCCTGAATCGTCTCGAGGTCGCGCAACTCGCCGATGAGGATAACGTTGGGATCCTGCCGTAGAATGTGCCGCAGCGCCGATCCGAAGGTCACGGTATCCGCGCCGACCTCGCGCTGGTTGATCAGGGATTTCTTGTGCGTGTGCACGAACTCGATCGGGTCCTCGACCGTTACGATGTGCGCAGAGCGCGTCTCATTGATGAAATCGACCATGCTGGCCAATGTCGTGGATTTCCCTGCGCCCGTTGGGCCGGTTATGAGGATGAGGCCTTGCGGGAGCTTTACAATATCGAGGATCAGCTTGGGCATGCCGAGTTCGTCAAAGGTTTTGAAGGAATTCGGAATAGAGCGGACCGCAGCGCCCACAGATCCTGTCTGGCGATAGACATTCATGCGTACGCGGCCGATGCCGCGGAGGTTGAAGGCCAGGTCGAGTTCGTTCGATGATTCGAAGCGTTGGCGCTGTTGATCATTGAGCAGGGAGTAGATCAAGGTTTGCGCCGTCTCGGCGTTGAGCTTCTCGAATGGGGTTGCCAACAACGCGCCATCGATGCGTAAAGTCGGCGGGGCGCCTGCCGTGATGTGAAGATCGGATGCGCCGCGCTCGTGCATCTGCACAAATAATTCGCCCATGGAAACCATGCTGCCTCCGGGTCGGCCTAGGTATCGCCATCTGACAACGTCACGCGCATCATTTCCTCGGCCGTGGTCACACCCGAGAGCAACTTGCGTACGGCGCACATCCGTAAGGTCAACATGCCCTGCTTCATCGACTGCGTCTTGATCATCTTGGCCGGTGCGCGGTCCAAGATGAGTTGGCGGATTGAGTCGGTAACTTCCATTACTTCGTAGAGCCCCTGGCGGCCGCGGTAGCCGGTGCCGGCGCAGTTCTCGCAACCCTTTCCTTTATACAAAGTGAGCTTCTTGTTCGTCAAAGAGGCCGCCTGGAACTGAACTTCGGGCACGCCGAGTTTTAGGAGCCAGTCCTTCTCAACATCATAGCCTTCCTTGCACTTGAGACAGATGCCCCGCAACAGCCGTTGGGCCTCGATCATCAGCATCGCTGAGCTGATGAGAAACGGCTCAATGCCCATCATGCCGAGGCGAGTGATCGTCTGTGAGGTATCATTGGTGTGCAAAGTGGAGAAGACGAGGTGGCCGGTCAAGGCGGCGTTGATCGCGATCGTGGCGGTTTCCTGGTCACGGATTTCGCCAACCATGATGATGTCGGGGTCTTGTCTCAGGAAGGAACGCAGGGCCGCAGGGAAGGTCAGGCCGACCTTATTGTTGATCTGAACCTGGTTGATGCCCGTCAGTTGGTATTCGACGGGGTCCTCGGCCGTCATGATATTACAGTCCGGGGTGTTGAGATTGGAGAGCGCGGAGTAGAGCGTGGTGGATTTTCCTGATCCAGTCGGACCGGTGACGAGGGCGACTCCGTAGGGCGCGTCCATGGCCTTCTTGAACACGGCCATCGCCTCGGGCTCAAAACCAAGCTGGGTCATGTTGACCTTAAGACCCGAGGAGTCGAGAATGCGGGTGACGATTTTTTCACCGGGAACGCAGGGCAAAACCGAGACGCGCATGTCGATATTTTTGCCGTCGAACTTAATGCGCATCCGTCCATCCTGGGGCAATCGCCTCTCGGCGATGTTGAGGTTTGACATGATCTTGACGCGCGCGCAGAGCGCGGCGTGAAACTTCTTCGGCGGCGAGGGTTGCTCATGCAGGACGCCATCAATCCGATAGCGGATGCGAAGTTCTTTAGAATAAGCCTCAATGTGAATATCCGAGGCCCTGGCCTTCACCGCTCCGGCGATGATTAAATTAATCATCCTGATCACCGGAGCGTCCTCGGCCGCCTTCTCCAGACCAAGCTCGGTATCCCCTTTTTTTTCCTCGACTTGCTCGAGACTGTCTGCCGTCGTCGCGTCGAATGCAGACTGCTTTAGGATATCCTCGAGAGCCTCCTGCGATGTCTCTCGTTTGTAGTATTTTTCATGAGCGGCGGAGATTTCGGCCTCGGAAGCGACGCAGCCAACGACGTCGCAGCCCAGTTGCATCTTGAGGTCGTCAAGAATCATCACGTCAAGAGGATCGGCGATGGCGACCGTGAGCCGGTCTTTCGTCTTATTAAACGGCATGAGCATCTTTTGGCGCGCGATAGACTCGGGGACCGCAGCGATCGCTTCCGGGGGAATCTCGCCGATATCGAGGAGGGACACATAACAGATACCGGTCTTTTCGGAGAGGAACTGAAGAAGTTTTTCCTCCGCGATAAAGCCTTTCTCGACCAACAGGGAGCCGAGTTTCTCGCCGCCCTTCTTTTGAGCGTCCAACGCTTCCTGTAGCTCTAGAGCGCTTATGAGCTTCTCTGCGACGAGGAAATCCGCCAGACGCTGGGACAGACCGAGCGAGATACTATGCTGAGGGCTTGGCATTGCCTCACTAGGTTAGGGTCCAGGCCCAGGTTTGTCAAGGCCGCGAATCAACTCCTGAAGATTTGGCGCAGGTCTTGACGGAAATATGACAGCGGCCCTGGCATCGAGACCTCGCCTGCGTGCCCGCGGGCATGAACACCGGAGTCTCGACGCGTCCGTGCGGGGTGTCGAGCCAGCCCGCGCGCGCCAAACCGTCTTTCGCCTCGATCGTGAACGTCACTTGGCCATTCTACCTTAAAGAACCAAAGTGGCGTCGCCGAAGGAGTAGAGGCGATACCCTTTCGCGACGGCCTCCGCGTACGCAGCGAGCAGCCGTTCGCGGCCGGCGAAGGCGCTCGCGAGCAGGAGCGGTGTCGAGCGCGGCAGATGGAAGTTCGTGATCAGCGCGTCGATGCCCCGGAACTGATAGCCGGGGGTGATATAGAGAGCGCTTTCGCCGGTCCCGGGGCCGAAGCCCTCTGGTCTCGCCGCCAAGGTCTCGAGCGTGCGCGTCGTCGTCGTCCCGACCGAGACCACGCGGCCGCCGCTCCGGCGCGCGGCGCTGATTATCGCGGCTTCCGCCGGCTCGACTTCGTAGGGTTCGGCCAGCATCTCGTGCGTGGACGCGTCCTCGCTCGTGATCGGACGGAAGGTGCCTCGGCCGACGTGCAAGGTCACGTACGCTACCGCGACTCCGGACGCCTTGAGGGTCTCGAGCAGTTCCGGCGTGAAGTGCATGCCCGCGGTGGGCGCGGCGATCGAACCGTCGTCGCGCGCGTAGACGGTCTGGTAGCGCGCCGCGTCGGCGCGCGACGGCACGCGCCTCTTGGCGATGTAAGGAGGCAGGGGCGGCAGGCCGTGCTCGGCGAGATAGGGACGAAGGTCCTTCGTGTCGAACGCGAGGCGGTACTCGCCCTCCTCGCCGAGGCCCTCGACCGTCGCCGTCATGCCGCCCGGGAATTCGAGCTTATGCCCGGCCTTGAATCCCGACGCGAGGGCGGTCCAGATATTCGGGGCGAGTTCCCGCACCAGCAGCAAATCGGCCTTGCCGCCGGTGGACTTCTTGCCGAAGAGCCTGTAGGGCATGACCTTGGTGCGGTTGACGACGAGGCAGTCGCCCGGCCTGAGGAATCGCGGCAGGTCGCGAAAAATGGCGTGCTCGATCTTGCCCGCCGCGCGGTCGAGGACCATCAGGCGCGCCGAATCCCGCGGCTCCGCCGCGGACGAGGCGATCTGCGATTCCGGGTATTCGTAGTCGAAGTCCGAAAGCGGGATCACTCGTCGACCTCCGAGAGCTCCGCGCCGGGAAAATAGAAGGTCATGATCTTCGTGTAGCTGCGGCCCTTATCGGCCTGGAGGCGTGCGCCCCACTGGCACAGCCCGTCGTCGTGGCCGGACCCGGCGACGAGGAGAACCCGAGCATCGAGCGCTCGCGCCAGATCCACGGCGTTTCGCTCCCAGGTACCAGCGCCCGAGCCAGAGCGCAGCCCGTCCAGGTCTTGCCTGCGCCGGTATCCGTACCAGCGATCATCAATATCGCAGGTCTTCGCAATCTTGTCATACTCCATCGGACAGCACCCGGTCGCCGAGGAGGAGGCGACGCACCTCGGCCACGACGCTGAATGAACCGGCCGCGCACACAAGACCCCGGGTACCCGCCGCGCTCCGGGCAGCTCTTAGAGCATCGGCGCAGGTTGCATGGGTAGAGACGGGCAGCCCGATCTCCACAACGCCCACATCAACCTCGTGCCGCACGAAACAGACCAGACCGAGCAACGTGGCGAACTCGAAGTACGTCAGCCTGTCCTCGTTGGCGAGGTCGTCCTGCCATGGGCAGGCGCGTCGCACCGCCTCCACCAGATCCGCCAGCTCTCCATCGGACACTGGTCTGCCGTCGATTTGGATTCGCTCGCAGAAGCGGTGCAAGTGGGG
>CAZGVK010000103.1:0-18386 GCA_964529095.1 uncultured Elusimicrobia bacterium | reverse complement strand
CGAGCAAGGCCAGTATCACGCACATCGTCACCTCGCGCAATTTCATCGAGACGCTCGGCATCCCCGCCGGGCGCGACTTCGCGACTTTACCGATCTGAGGTCCGGCAGCGTCAAAGCGACGCGTCGTTGAGAGCCCAGCGCCAAGCCGGCATGACGCGGATCGTGACGCCGTCCCTGCGGACCTCGTCTTGTTCGTCATGGGTGAGGACCAGCAGCTCGCGGCAGTTCTTGAGGCGCGCGGCTTGGACGAGCGCGCTGAGTTCTCGTTCTCTCGTTGCGGGATCTTCGAGCCGGTAGCAGACCTGGATCAGCTGCGCGCAGCGCCGGCCTTCGCGGATCATAAAATCCACCTCATAGCCGGGCTCAAGGACCGTGAACACTTCTCGGCCGCGGCGCTTGAGTTCGAGGAAGACGAAGGTTTCCAGCCTCGCTCCCCAGTCCGGGGTGGATTTCAAGGAGAGCGCCGTGAGCAGCCCAAGATCGATGGGATAAAGCTTGCGAGCCTGGCGGAGGATTTCTTTCGGCTTGGCGGAATGGGTGAGCACCTGAAAGACCAGGTAGACTTCCTCCAGCGCCTCTAGGTATTTCTTCACCGTGGTCACGCTCTTGAGGCCGAGGTTCTTGGCGGTCTTCTGGTACGTGATCCGGGCTCCCGCCTGGGAGAAGGCGAAAAGGGCTACTTCCTGCAGGGTTCTGGTTTCGCGCAGGCGTCTGCGGGCGGCGATATCCCGCAGCAGGATGCTTTGGTGGAGCTCGCGCAGATAGCGGGCGCGACCGGAGCGCATTTCTTTATCAGCCGCGCCGCGGCCGGCCTTCGGCATGGAAGCCAGGACCTCGCCGGCGGCCAGGATAGTTTCTGGGAAGCCTCCTTGCTCCAGGTGCTGATCGAAGAGCCGCATCATGCCCGCTTTTTTTTCCGGGGGCAGGGCCGCGTCCGGATTTGCGGTGACGACGTCGAGGGTTTCATTGCGAGCCGCCGGGTCCAACTTCGCCTCGAGGAATTCCTTTAGCGAAAACGGGTAAAGCTCCACGCTGCGGGTGCGTCCTGTGAGATGGGTCGCCAGCTCCCGGCTCAAAAGGCGCGCGTTGCTGCCGGTGATTACGCAGCGATAGCCTTTCCTGAGCAGGCGGTTGATGAACAGCTCCCAATTGGGAACGTTTTGGATTTCGTCCATGAGCATCGTCTTGACGCCGGGGCTCAGCTCATTGGCGGCCTGGAGAAAGAGATCGAAGTCTTCAGGCCCAAATGACATCAGCCGCTCGTCGTCGAAATTAAGGGCCACGTATTCCGATCCCTTGCAGAGCTGGTGCGCATACACCGACTTGCCGCAGCGCCGGACTCCCGTGATGACCGTGGCCAGCCGAGATCCCAGCTCTTCAGCCGCGCCGGGCGGGTGCCTGCGCAGAATGGCGCCATCGAGGAGGCGGGCGGTCTCTTGCCGCTGGTCGGTGAGAAGGTACTTCAAAGTCTCGCGCCGCATGTTCAGTATGATATACAACAAGACTGTATTTTGTCCATCATAATGTACATGCAGCTTCACCGCCCGGCGAAATGGGGCCACCTGCCGAGGCAGGATTGCCGACAGCATTGCGGGAACAGAGCCCCCGAATTTCCGCTCACTGCCCGAACTTAAAAATAAAAAAATAGCCCTTGACAGAAACATGGGAGTCCTCTATACTCCTGGTCCTGGTGGGTAAAAGTGGTGAAAAATAACTATGAAGTGGGTAAAGGTGGTGAGTAATGTCTCTCCTGATCGGACGCTACAATTACGCGCTCGACCCGAAGAACCGTCTTCCGGTGCCGCCGAAATATCGCGAGGCTTTGGCGCAGGAGAAGGGGCGGACGTTCTATCTAACGAGCGGCATGGAAGGCTGCCTCTACCTTTTCCTGCCGGCGCAGTGGGAGAAACTGCTTGCGGGCGATTTGAAGATGTTCTCGCTGCCGAACAAGGAGCAGGAGCGGGCGTTCAAGCGCAAGTTCTTCTCCGAAGCAGTGGAAGTGGAGCCGGATGCCCAGGGCCGCATCCTGATCCCTCAGTATCTGAAGGAACATGCGCGACTGCGCGATACCGTGCTGGTTCAGGGAGCGGGAAACCGCGCCGAGATTTGGGACGAAAAGCGCTGGGCGGCGTACGAGAAGTCGACGATCGCTCCGACATACAAGAAGATCTCAAAGAGCCTGGAGATATGATCTTGGACGAAGGCAGGTACACGCACGCGCCGGTTCTTCTGTCGGAAACGATCGAACGCCTCGTCACGGACAAGGCGGGACTCTACCTCGACGCCACCCTCGGTCTCGGCGGCCACTCCGAGGCGCTCCTTGCAAAAATTTCCGCCCAGGGGAAGGTGCTTGGTCTCGACACGGATCCGGAGGCGCTCGCTGAAGCCGGTCACCGGCTCGGAGCCCACAGGGGAAGATTCTCCTCGGTCCGCGCGAACTTCAGCAATCTGGGCGTCGTTTTGGAGGAGGAAGGCTTCCTTCCTCTGACAGGAGCGCTATTCGACCTCGGCGTCTCTTCGCTACAACTCGATAAGCCCTCTCGCGGCTTTTCATTCCAGCGCGAGGGGCCTCTCGACATGCGCCTGGGGCCCGACGCCACGTTGACTGCCGGTGACATCGTCAATCGCTGGCCCGCCGAGCAACTCGCTCTGCTCTTGGAAGAGTTTGGGGAGGAGCCCGAGGCGGAGCGCATCGCGCGCGCCATTGTAGCGCGCCGCGCCGAAAGCCCGTTGAGCACCACTTTGGAGTTGGCCGCCTGTATCGAGGCTGTCGTGCCGCGCACTGGGCATCATCCGGCGACGCGCACATTCCAGGCGCTGCGCATCGCCGTCAACTCGGAACTCACGGCGTTGACGCGCGCTTTGGAGTCTGTCGTGCCCTACATCAAGAACGGCGGCAGGCTCTGCGTGATCAGCTTCCACTCGCTTGAAGACCGCATCGTCAAGAACCTTTTTTCTTCATTCGTCGCGCAAGGATCGTGCGCGTACTTGGGGAAGGGCGGCCCTAAATCGGCAATCGTCCCAACCGAGGAAGAGATCGCGCGCAATCCTCGATCGCGCAGCGCGAAAATGAGGGTCATCGAAAAGAAGCGATAGGGGGGAAACGCGAATGAAAAACACATCATTACTCAGCGGTTCTAGAGTTGCAATGACGGCCTTGACGAAACTGGACGCCGCGGTCTCATTCCTTTTTGACCAGAGGCAGACCATCGCGATCTCTCCTCTGGGCAAGGCAAACGCGCCCGGCTATGTGTGGCGGCGCATTTTTTTAAAAGGCAGGTCCGAATACAGATAAATAAGATTTGGCGGGCGCTCTCTCGGCGGGCGCTCGCCATCGTTTAGAGCGGGCATCTCTCTCGGCGGAGATGCCCGCTCACCACTCCGCAAAAAGGAACAGGACATGATTAATGCGCTCCCTATTGATGTGCTCAGAGGATTTAATCCGGGACGGGTCCTGAAATTCGGGGCGCTGGGGGTTCTGTTTTTATTTTTATGCTGGCAGTATGTTCAGGCCACGCGGATCGGCTATGAAGTCGAATCCATTCGGCGTGAGGCGGGCGCCTTGCGCAGCCAGGTGGCGGAACTTCGCTTTAAAATCGATGAAATCATAGCTCCTTCAGCCCTCGCCGCGCGCGCCAGCATTCAACTCGGCATGTTCCCTGCCTCTCCCGCCGAATTGCGATCATTGTTCAGTTCATCGGCGGCCATCAGTGGAGTTTTCCCGCGCCTGCGGGCGCGTCCGCCTCTCCGCAGTCTTTTGCGCATCTAGAGACCCTGTGCATCTTAGACAACGATTGACCGTTGCCGCCTCGCTGGCGTTAGCGCCTCTTCTGCCGCTCAGCGCGCGACTCATTTTTTTGCAGATTTTACAGCATGGCAATCTCTCCGTGCGCGCCTCAAGCGAATTCGAGCGCTCCACCTCTGAAGCGGCCCCGCGCGCCGATATTCTTGATCGATACGGACGAGTTCTCGCGCAATCGAAATCCTCCTGGTCGTGCTTCGCGGATAAAACGATGGTCAAGGACACGGACGCATTCGTCGCTAAACTAGCGCCGCTGCTGCAGATGACAGAGGCCTCAATCGCGCGCAAGATTCGCGCCGCCGATCGTTTTGCCTGGATCAAGACGCGCGTAACACGAACGGAATTCGCCAAGCTTACAGCGGCGCGCATAGCGGGTCTTGGTCTCACGCCCACGCAGGAACGCGTGTACCCTAACGGCGATCTGGCGCGCGGAGTACTCGGATTTATCGGCGCCGAGGGTAAAGGCCTCTCTGGTCTTGAGCTGTCGCAGAACATGAGACTGAGCGGGCGCGAGCGCCGCAGGGAATTTATCCGCGACGGGCAGGGCCGCGCGATCTGCAAAAGCGGCGCTGATCCCGGGGATGAGCCTAATCCGTTACGCCTGACGCTCGACCTTAATGTGCAGTTCCTGGCTGAGGAGGCCCTGCGTGAGGGAGGGGGGAAGGGACAATTTAAAGAGGGTATCATCGCGGTCCAGGATCCACGCAACGGGGAGATTCTGGCCATGGCCGCATGGCCGCCAAATCCTTTAAGAAACCCCATGGTCCAAGATGCCTTCGAGCCCGGTTCGACATTCAAGGTCGTCACAGCGCTGGCGGCCGCGGAGGATCGCATCGTGCGCCCGGATGATATTTTTAACGGCGAAGGCGGCCGATGGCAATTAGCCCCCGGGATTGTCATTACGGACCATGAGCCTCAAGGCGACATGACATTCGCGCAAATACTGGAACGATCCTCGAACATCGGCATCGTGAAAGTGGCCAACCGCGTGGGGGCCGCGCGCTTCTGTCGCTTATCACGCGCGTTAGGCTTCGGTTCCAAGACGGGGGTGCCCCTGCCCGGAGAAAGCGCCGGCGAACTCAAAGCACTCGCGGAGATGGGCGAAGTCAATCTTGCCGCCTCGGCGTACGGCTACGGCCTAGCCGTCAATCCGCTTCAGCTGCTCGGAGCGTACTCGGCTCTTGCCAATGGCGGCACGCTCTGGGCGCCGAAACTTCTTGCTGACGGCCTGCCTCCAACCAAGGTCCGTCGCGTCGCTTCTGAGCGCGCGGTTCGCGAAGTCGCCGTCATGCTCGAAGGAGTCGTCGAGCGCGGGACCGCAACCAACGCGCGGATCATTGGCTATCGCGTCGCAGGCAAGACGGGAACAGCCCGCAAAATTGACGCGCTCACGCACAAGTATTCGACATCGGCCTATACCGCCTCTTTCGCCGGGTTCCTGCCCGCCTCCGCGCCGCGCTGGACCATCATCGTGATCTTGCACGAACCCAAGGGCGCCTACTATGGCGGCCTCGTCGCAGCACCCCTCTTCGCGCGTCTTGGTCGCAGGCTTCTTGCCATCGAGGGGATTGCTCCCGACCATCTCGACGATCCCGCCCTCGCAACGGCGCGGCGATAATGACACTCGCCCAGCTCTTGAATGCAACTGCCGCACGGCGCGTCATCGGACCGCTGGAGGTCCCGATTGCCGGACTCCGACATGATTCGCGCGCAGTGCGCGCAGGCGACATTTTCTTCGCGCTGCCGGGCTCGAAGACTGACGGTGACAGGCACGTCGAACAGGCCTTCGACAATGGCGCTGTCGCCGTTGTCAGCGAACTGCCGCCTCCGCCCGGCCTGATAAGCACGGGCACTTTGCCGGCGGCCGCTGGAAGCGGCATTCCCGCGCCCAACGCACGCTCAGAAGCGCTCCTTCCGGATTCCCTCAGGCAAGGGACCTGGATTCAGGTGGCCGACATCGCTGAAGCGATGGCGCGTATCTCGGATTTATTTTATGATCATCCTTCAGGCGCTATGACGATCGTGGGGGTAACCGGAACCAACGGGAAAACGACGACAACCTATATTCTTGAGTCAATCGTAGTTGCCGCAGGCGGGAAACCCGCGGTTATCGGAACTATCGAGAATCGTCTTAACTGCGTAAGTCTGGAGAAGTCTCTGAATACCACCCCGATCTCACTCACGCTGACAAAGCGGCTGAGCCGGTTCCGCGACAGCGGGGCGTCGCACGCGCTCCTTGAAGTTTCCTCGCATGCGCTCAGTCTGAAGCGAGTGGAGCGCGTTGACTTTGATGCCGCGATTTTTTTAAACCTGAAACGAGACCACCTGGACTATCACAAGACCGAGGAAAATTACTTTAACGCAAAGGCGAGGCTCTTTGAGCTTCTGTCGAGGGCTGACAATAAAAAAACACCGAAAGTGGCGGCGCTTAATTTTGACGATCCGCGCGCGCGCCTGCTGCTCAATAAAGCCGTCGACTGCGAGGTCATTCGATTCGGCTTGACGGAGAACGCAACGGATCTCAAAGGGAAAATATTGAAAATGGACTTAAACGGCACGGATTTTACCGTGAACTTCAGGGGCAAGACGCATGACGCCCGAGTGCGATTGCCCGGTCTTCACAACGTTGAGAACGCTCTGGCGGCGGCCGCCGCCATGCTTGGATTAAGGGCAAACATCAACAGTGTTTTTGACGGCATTGCAGCGCTCCGCGCGGTCCCGGGAAGACTGGAATCTATCGATGAAGGCCAGGATTTCCATGTTTTTATCGATTATGCCCACACCGAGAGCGCTCTCGAGAGCATCCTTAAACTTCTCCGCTCTCTTCCTCATCGAAAAATAATCACCGTCGTGGGCTGCGGCGGCGACCGCGACAAGACCAAACGCGGCCCGATGGGTATTGCCGCATGCCGCGGCGGTGATTTCTCTATTTTTACCAGCGACAACCCCCGTTCCGAGGACCCCCTAACGATCCTGACCGCTATTGAAGACGGGGTTAGCGGACTGGGACTCCGAAATTATAAGATCATCGCAGATCGCGTGTCGGCAATCGCTGACGCGCTTGCGCGGGCTCGCGCCGGAGATATCGTGCTGATCGCCGGCAAGGGCCACGAAGACTGCCAGATATTGGCCGACCGCACGATTGCCTTTGATGATCGGATCGTCGCGCGATCTTCTTTGAAATCTTTAAACACATGAAGCTTGATCTAACGTGGGGAGACTTGGCGCGCGCCGCGGGCGGACGATTATTGCACGGCAACGCGGCCGCGCCGATCAACTCCCTGAAAACCGATTCGCGGATGCTGAGGCCGGATGAGGCGTTCTGGGCGCTCATTGGAGAACGCCTTGACGCTCATGCCCTGCTGACGCCGGAATTCGCCGCACGATCGGCAGGCTGGATCGTTGCGGAAGGCAAGTTGCGGTTGGCTGCGCCGCATCCCCCTTATGTCGTGGCGGTGCCCGATACGAGCAAGGCCCTCTCCGCCCTCGCCCAATTTCATCGCAAACGCTTTGACATTCCCGTCGTCGGCATCGTCGGCTCCAATGGCAAAACGACCACAAAGGAGATGCTCAAGTCTATTTGCGCCCGGGTCGGACCCGTCTGCGCGACTCCTGGGAATTTGAACAATGAGATCGGCGTACCCCTTTCGGTGCTCGAACTTAACGGCGAGCATCGTCACGCGATCTTCGAGTTGGCCGCGTGCCGTAAGACGGAGATCGCGGAGTTGGCGCGAGTCGCACAGCCGACCGTCGGCTTGTTGACGAATATAGGCCCCGACCATCTTGAAAGTTTTGGCACGATTGAAAACACCTTCCGAACAAATTCCGAGATATTGACCGCTTTGCCCGAAGCGGGCATTGTCGCAATCAATGCGGATGATCCCTGGCTCGCCTCGCTAGAAATGCGTCTTGGTCCGCGCGCGATTACATACGGGACGACGCCCGGTTGCCGCGTGCGCATCGAGGATAAAAATTCTCTGGTCATCGACCGCCACCGCCTGACGGTGAACCTGCGCGCCTTCGGCGCGTTCAATCGCCACAATGCCGCCGCCGCCGCCGCCGCCGCCTGGGCGCTGGGCATTGCCGCAGAGGACATCCGCTTGGGCCTTGAGGCGCATACACCCGCCATGATGCGGCAGGAACTCCTGCCGCACCCAAGCGGGGCTTGCCTCGTGCTCGACGCTTACAACGCCAATCCGGCGTCCATGCGCGCCTCCATCGAGGCCTTCTGTGTGGAGTTTAATAATCGGGCGAAGACCCTCGTCTTAGGCGATATGAAGGAACTCGGCTTTCATTCGCGCAAATATCATCAAGAACTCGGGGAGTGGCTTGCCACGCTTGATCTGAAGGCCGTCTATCTGGCCGGACCCGAAATAAAGCCGACGGCCGATGCGCTCTCAGCGGCCAAGCCGCGGCTAGCTGTTGAGTACTCGCTCGACACAAAATCCTGGCCGGCCAAAATAAAGCTCACGGCTCAGGATGCCGTTTTATTCAAGGCTTCGCGCGCGATGCGCCTTGAGGAAATCGCAAAAGCTCTTTAACATGCTCTATTACCTTCATGAACTTCGCGATTTCTTCGGCCCGCTGAACGTCTTTCAGTACATCACCTTCCGCGCGGCGGGCGCGGCCGTGACCGGTCTCAGCGTGAGCCTCCTGCTCGGCCCCGCCCTTATCAAGATCCTGAGTGAGCGCAAGGTCGGCCAGATGCAGCGCATCGACGGTCCGAAGTCTCACCTCGCCAAGCAGGGGACGCCGACGATGGGCGGCGTATTGATTTTTCTTGCCGTCATCGCCTCAACTTTTCTTTGGATGCGCCCCGACAACCGTTTCACCTGGCTCCTCCTGTTGGTCACACTGTGTCTGACGGCCATCGGCTTTTGGGACGACTACCTGAAGCTGATTAAGAAGAATGCGAAGGGAGCGCCCTCAAAGGCGAAATTCCTGATCCAGGTTCTAGTCGGCCTCAGCGTGACCGCCTATCTGGCGGTACACCCGCCGAATGGCGCGTTTGTCACGCTGCTCAACATACCATACGGCAAAGAATTATTCATCGACGCGGGCGCGCTCTACTTCGTTCTCGCAACGCTGATGATTGTCGGCTCCTCAAACGCCGTCAATCTGACAGACGGGCTCGATGGCCTTGCGGCAGGCACGGTGATATTCTGCGCGCTGACTTACGCGGTGATCGCCTACACCGCCGGCAACATTAAACTTGCCTACTACCTGCGCATCGTCTACGTCGAGGGCGCAGGCGAGATTTCAATTTATCTTGCCGGCCTCATCGGCGCGTGCCTGGGCTTTCTTTGGTTCAACGCTTATCCGGCGCAGATTTTCATGGGCGATACCGGCTCGCTATTTCTTGGCGGCATCATCGCCGTCGTCGCGCTCTGCGTAAAGCAGGAACTTCTTCTGCCGATCATCGGCGGCGTGTTCGTCTTAGAGACTCTCTCCGTGATTCTTCAGATGGCCTCCTTTAAGTTCCGGGGGGGCAAACGCATCTTCCGCATGGCCCCCATTCATCACCACTTCGAGTTGAGCGGCCTCGCTGAGCCCAAGGTCACCGTGCGCTTCTGGATCGTCAGCATCGTGCTCATGCTGGCGGCCCTGGCCTCCTTGAAAATCCGCTGATCCCATGAATCATTCAATGGGCTTCGACCCCGCGTCAGCGCATCTAGATGAGCTCGCGGGCGTGCTTGGCCTCGGCCGTTCCGGCCAGTCTGCGGCAAAACTCCTGCATAAAAAAGGATTTCGGGTCCTGGGCTCGGATTTGCGCTCTAAAGCTGAATTGAGGCCGCTCCTGAGAGGTCTGCCGCAATCGATTCAATGGGAATGCGGCGGGCACAGCGCGCGACTTCTCAAGTGCTCCTTCGTCGTCAAAAGTCCGGGCTTAAATCCTTCCCTCCCGATTTTTAAAAAGCTCGCCGAGAGCGGTATTGCGGTCTACAGCGAACTGGAGATAGCCTTGGCGTATTCAAAAGCCAAGACCGTGGTCGCGATCACAGGCACCAATGGCAAATCGACCACCGCGCAGCTGACGTGGGCGATATTCAAAGCGGGCCTGCCGCGCGGGCGTAAAGCCTTTCTGGGCGGCAATATCGGGATACCGGCAACATCCTTCGCCCTGGAAACTCGAGAGACCGATGTGCTGATACTCGAATGCTCGAGCTATCAGCTTGAAGACAGCTCCCAGTTCAAGCCGCGCGTTGCGGCGATGCTCAATATCAGCGCAGATCATCTCGACCATCACGGCTCGATGGCCGTCTACCTGAAAGCGAAGGCGAAAATTTTTCGGGGGCAGGAGCCGAGCGGCATCTGCGTGTTCAACGCCGACGATCCTGCCGTCTATAAACTCTCGCGCGAATGTCCGGCGCAACGGTTATACTTCGGCGCCAAGGGGGTTGATATCCATGCCTGGGAAGAAGGCGGCAAGATATTTTTAAGAACGCAGGACGCCAAGAAGAAAATCGCGCTCGTGCCGCCCAAGCTTCCGGGAAAACATAACCTTGAAAACGCCATGGCGGCTGGTTTGATGGCCTTGGCCCTCGGCCTCAAGCCTGCCGCGATCCAAAAGGCATTTGCGGCCTTTAAAGGCATTGAGCACCGTCTCGAAGCATGCGGCTCCGTGCGCGGCATCGCCTGCGTCAATGACTCGAAAGCCACCAACGTCGACTCGACGGCGGTGGCGCTCAGAGCCCATGAGCATGGAGGCAAACGCCTCATCCTCATCCTCGGCGGCCTCCACAAAGGCTCGCCGTACGCTCCACTCAAGCCCTGGATCGTGAAATTGGTCAAGGGGATCCTCACTATCGGCGATGCCGCGCGCCGCATCGAGAAAGATCTTTCAGCTCTCGCGCCGATTTTCCCATGCGGAAATCTCAAAACCGCCGTTGAGACCGGACTTAAGATCGGCGTGCAGGGAGATACTCTTCTCTTCTCTCCGGCCTGCGCGTCCTTCGATCAATTTTTGAACTTTGAAGATCGCGGGCGCTGCTTCAAGGCTCTTATTGCCGCGGCAGGGGAAGCTGAGTGAATCAGCATTTTATTAAGCGCAAAGGCGCGCCGATTGACTACATCTTATTCGGATCGGCGCTGGCGTTGCTTATCGTCGGTGTTGTCATGGTCTATTCCGCAAGCGCGATCTATTCCGACAAGCATCTCGGTCGCCCGTTTTACTTTTTCCAACGCCAGCTCATGTGGGCCTTCATTTCTCTCGTCGCAATGGGTGTTGCAAGCTGTTTTGACTACAATCGCCTGCGCGAGTACCTCATGCCGATTTTCACGGTGACCTGCCTGACCTTGGCGGTGGCGCTTTTCTTGCCGGCGGTGTCCGGCGCCAAGCGCTGGATACGTTTCGGGCCTATCGGCCTACAGCCGGCCGAGTTTGCAAAACTCACCGCGATCCTCTTTCTTGCCGCCTACCTCGACAAGAAGCACAGCAAGCTGAGGCGCTTCGTCTCCGGCGTTTTCGTGCCGTTGTGTGTTGTGGGCATCCTGCTGGTCCTGGTCGGATTAGCGCCGGATCTGGGCACCCCGTTCTTGATGTTTTGCGTGACGGTTCTGACTTTGTTTGTCGCTGGAACGCACTGGAAGTCTCTCGTCGGCGCCCTGTTTCTGGCAGCGCCCATCGTCGCCGTCGAGCTATGGCGCAAGCCGTATCGCCGCGCGCGTCTGCTCAGTTTCATGGCCCCGTTTGAAAACATCAACGGCATCGGCTATCAGCTTTCGCAGTCCCTTCTCGCTGTCGGATCGGGGGGCTGGACAGGCAAGGGAATCGGCGCCTCGCAGCTCAAACTCCTTTATCTGCCGCGGCCGCACACTGATTTTATTTTTCCCATCATCTGCGAAGAGTTGGGCCTTATCGGCGCGGCGGCGATCCTGGCTTTATTTGCGACCCTCTTAATCCGCGGGGTGAGGATCGCGCAGGGAGCGCCGAATCTATTCGGGACATTGCTCGCCTCCGGAATCTCCTTCTCAATTGCCCTCCAGGCATTCTTCAACATCGCGATGTCGCTCGGGCTTCTGCCCACCAAAGGCATCCCCCTGCCGTTCATCTCCTACGGCGGCTCTTCTTTGCTCTCGACGATGCTGGGCGTGGGCGTGCTCCTCAACATCTCGCGACAGACACGTGCGGAAACTCTGCGATGAGGCGCGTCATTATCGCAGCCGGCGGCACCGGGGGGCACTTTTACCCCGGCCTCGCTACGGCGCAAGAGTTCTCTGCGCGCGGCTGGACGCCGCTCTTAATTGTCAAGAGGGATGACCCCGCAAAGTCCAAGCTTGAAACCGCCGGTCTTGCCTACCTTGAAGTGGATCTGAGCGGGCTCCCCCGACGACTTGGGCCAAAGATGCTCACATTCACGCTGGAATTACTGCACAGCCTGAGATTGATGTCTAAAATCGTGCGCGATTTTCGTCCTGATGTGGCCGTCGGGATGGGGGGGTATCTTACTTTCCCGGTTGCCTATGCCGCCTGGCGCCGAGGGGTCCCGATCGGCTTGCATGAATCGAACGCGATTTTGGGGCTTGCCAATAGGATGTCGCTCAAATTTGGAGCGTCCTTGTTTTGGGGACTGCCGCCGGCGGACGCGCAAGGCTCTGTCGTGGGAACTCCGATACGATCGGCGCTGCATAGGCGCAAGGACGCTGGAGAAGCGCGCCGAATGCTCGGACTCGATCCAAAACGGAAGACGATCCTGGTGTTTGGCGGCTCCCAAGGAGCGCAGGCCATCAATAGAAATGTTGCGCCAGCCATGAAGATGTCCGCCGTTGACGCGCAAGTTCTGCACCTTGCGGGAAATGGGAAATTCGCCGAAACGTCCGCCGCCTATAAAGCTGTCGGCTTAACGGCAACGGTGTTCGATTATCTCGAAGACATGGCCTCGGCTTATGCCGCCGCCGATGTCGTCGTCTGCCGCTCAGGAGCGAGCACGCTCGCGGAATTGGCGGCTCAAGGAAAGACAGCCATTCTGATCCCGTACCCTCACGCGACGGCAAATCATCAAGACGCCAATGCCCGCGTGTTTGAAAGGGCGGAGGTGGCGAGTCGAATAGCGGAGATCGATCTGCCCTCCAGGCTCGGGCCGGCCTTGGCCGATATGTTAGCATCGCCGATGGCGACGACGTTTGAAACTCTGGGCTTGCCTCCGGCGGAACAGACCACAAAACTTTTCGTCAGCAAGCTCCAGCGGTTGGCGCGCGTTTCATGAAACGCCCTTCCATTCTTATCTGCAATGACGACGGAATACACGGCCCCGGTCTGCCCGCTTTAATTTCCGCCATGAGAAGTATCGGCGCGGTGACTGTAGCGGTTCCCGACCAGGAGCGCTCCGCCGCCAGCCATTGCCTGACTCTGCACAAGCCGATCCGTATCCGCAGGCACTCCGAGGATGTTTATGCGCTCAACGGCAGCCCTGCCGATTGCGTGCGCTACGGCGTGCTGGAGCTTCTTAAGGGTCATGTGGATCTTGTCGTCAGCGGAATTAATCGAGACTACAATCTTGGCCAGGACGTGAGCTACTCCGGCACCGTCGCAGCCGCGATGGAAGCCTCACTTCTGAATATCCCGGCGATTGCGTTCTCCATGGACCCCGATGAGAAAAACTACCATTCCGCCGCGGCCTTCGCGAAGCGTCTGGCAAAACAAGTTCTGAAGAAAGGGCTTCCTCAGGGTATTTGCCTCAATGTTAATTTTCCTCTGAACAACGACAAGGCCTACAAGCCGGGTGCGCCGGCAAAGCTTGGCCGCAGGATCTACGACACAAAATTTAAAAAGCGCTTGGACCCGCGAGGACTTCCCTACTACTGGCTCGCCGGCCGCCAGGTTCTCGGCGTGGACGAGCCCGGGACGGACGTTTCGGCCATTTCCAAGGGACGAGTCTCGGTCACGCCTCTCAAGATCGACAGAACCGATGCCAACATGCTCGCGGTGTTGTCGTCTTGGCGCCTTTAGGAAAGACCAAGGCATGCCACTTGAGCGTTAAG
Organism: uncultured Elusimicrobia bacterium; assembly: GCA_964529095.1. Lineage (GTDB taxonomy): Bacteria > Elusimicrobiota > Elusimicrobia > UBA1565 > UBA9628 > GWA2-66-18. The sequence continues at coordinate 4,603 of CAZGVK010000103.1, read as the reverse complement.
GCCAAGAAAGGTAGTATCGCTCAATGAGCGAAGTTCAAATTCTTAAAAAGATTCCTTTTCTATCGGCCCTGAGCGCCAAACACCTCAACGAAGTCTTTCGTCTGGCCGAGGAACTGAATCTCGATTCCCGCCAGCCCGTGTTCTCCAAGCGCCAGGATGCCGACGCGATGTACATCGTCATCTCCGGCCGCATCAAAATCTACACTGATTCCGCTTCCAAAAAACGGAAAACATTCGCCTACCTTAAGGAAGGGGAGTTCTTCGGCGAGATGTCTCTCCTTGAGGGAACAACCCGCACCGCAGCCGCCCAGGCCGTAGCGCCCTCGCGCCTGCTTGTGATCCGCAAGAAGGATTTCCATCGCCTGCTCGCCAGCGACACGAAGTTGGCGCTCTACCTGTTGCAGACCATTTGCGCGCGCCTGCGCCTTGCCAATGAAGAGATCGAAGGCCTGCTGTTCAGGAACATCCTTGGCCGCGTGGCAAAAATCATGCTTGATCTTGGTCGCCGTTCGGGCGAGACCGATGGGACTGCAATGGTCCTTAAAGAGCGCTTCACACAACAGGAGCTTGCCGATCTCGTGGGCACCACCCGCGAACCGCTCACGCGTGCGCTGTCCTCGCTGCGCCGCGCCGGCCTCATCAGTCAGCGCGAAGGCAGGTACACTCTCCCCTCGCCCGAAAAGCTCGCGGGACTTTGCATCGAAATCTAAATCCCCTATGGCCAATATCATGCGCTCCCATGACGCAGGGCTGTTGAATGCCTCATTCGAAGGCCGGGCCGTCCGCGTCGCGGGCTGGGTTCACTCGCGCCGCGATCACGGCGGCGTGTATTTTTTCGACCTGCGCGATCGCTCCGGCCTCGTCCAAGTCGTCGTGCGCCCTGAAAAGGCGGAGGCATTTCTCATCGCCGGCGCTCTGGGCGCTGAATTTGTCGTCAGCATTTCAGGGACCATCCAGAAGAGACCTCAAGGCACCGAAAATAAAAAACTGCCCACCGGAGAGGTCGAGCTTAATGCCGACTCGGTGACCATCCTGAACGCCTGTAAAATGTTGCCATTTGAAATCGATGAGCACTCCTTCGTCAATGAAGAAGTCCGCCTCAAGTACCGTTTTCTCGATCTGCGGCGTGCGCGCATGCTGCGCAACCTGACTTTGAGGCACACGGTCGCGATGGCCGCGCGCAATGCGCTCGCCTCCGAGGGCTTTCTCGAAATCGAGACGCCCATTCTCACCAAAGCCACACCCGAGGGCGCCCGAGATTTTCTCGTGCCCTCGCGCCTGAATGCAGGAAGCTTCTACGCCTTGCCCCAGTCGCCGCAAATATTCAAACAGATGCTCATGGCCTCCGGCATGGAGAAATACATGCAGATCGGCCGCTGCTTCCGCGACGAGGATCTGCGCGCCGACCGGCAGTACGAACATACTCAGATTGATGTGGAGATGTCCTTCGTCGAGGAAAAAGATGTGCACTCAGCCTGCGAGAAGATGATGCACGCGATCTTCAAGGCGGCCATCGGCGTCGACATCAAAACACCCTTTCCGCGACTCGACTATCTTGACGCGATGCGCCGCTTCGGCTCCGACAAGCCCGACCAGCGTTATGGATATGAAATTACGGACCTGACGGAGTCGCTCAAGAACTGCGCTTTCAAGGTGTTCAGCAGCGCCCTCGCTTCCGGAGGCGTGGTGCGCGCGATTACCTGCGCATCTGAATACTCGCGGTCGGAGATAGACAAGCTGACGGAGTTCGCCAAAGCGCACGGCGCAAAGGGCCTTGCCTGGATCAAGTGGACCTCCTCCGGCACGGAGACGCCGATTGCTAAATTTATGACGTCCACCGAGCTTGCGGAGATCAAGAGACAAACCGGTGCGCTGCCCGGGGACTGCACCTTCTTTGTGGCCGATAAGGAGATTGTCGCTGCGCCCGTCCTGGGCGCTCTCCGCAAGGCAATCATAACGCGGATAAAGCCGCAACCGTTGACGCCATGGCACTTCTCCTGGGTCACGCGCTTCCCATTGCTCGAATGGGTGCCTGAGGAAAAGCGTTGGACTTTCGCGCATAATCCCTTTACGAGGCCTCTCGATAACGACGTCTTTAAACTCGACGTTGACCCGGGGAGCGTGCTCAGCCATCAGTATGATCTCGTGCTCAATGGCGTCGAACTCGCGTCCGGCTCGATACGCAACCACAATGGCGACATGCAGCGAAAAATTCTCGGGTTGATGGGTTTTGATGCGGACGAGCAACGGCGACAGTTCGGCTTGCTGCTGTCAGCGCTCGACTTCGGCGCCCCTCCGCACGGCGGCTTCGGCATGGGCCTAGACCGGCTGACAGCACTTCTGTGCGGCGAAGACTCCATTCGCGAAGTGATCGCCTTTCCAAAGACGCAGAAGGGAAGCGACCCGCTCTCCGAGGCCCCGGGCCCGGTCAATGACAAGCAGCTCAAGGAGCTTCATATCAAGCTCGACCTCCAGTGACCCGCTAAAGAATTCCTATTTTATGTTTGGAGGAGAACGCCGATTTTTGGCATAATGCCGGAGGGGCGTGTAGCTCAGCTGGGAGAGCGCATCCTTCGCAAGGATGAGGCCGCAGGTTCAATCCCTGTCACGTCCACCGATTTTTGACGACGCAAAACAGCAGTCGCTTGATGTGGGAAGTTTCGATCGACACGAACAGTCTGTTCCGGCTCCCTTTTTCCCGTCACAGGAAGGTCGCTGAGCTGTGAATTTCAGGGGTCTAGGCAAGAAGCTGGAAATTGGGGGCAAGGCCCTTCTGCGCGGTGCCTTGCTCAAGCTCATAGCCAAGCCGCGTCCCAAAAAGGGGCCGGTGGACCCGGCAACAGTCCGCCGCATCCTCGCAGTTCGCCACGACGCTCGCCTCGGCAATCTGCTCCTTCTGACGCCGGCGCTTCGTTGCCTGAAGATCGCTTTCCCTGCGGCTCGCATCGAAGTCCTTCTGTCCGATCGCTACGGCGACGCCTTGAAGTTCAATCCGTGCGTGGACGAGATTCTCACCAAGAAGTCCTTGGCCGGACTGCGATTTCGCGGCTACGACCTCGCTTTTGATTTTTCGCCCCACCATGCGTTCTCTTTGTCAAGCGCGCTGTGGACATATTTATCCGGAGCAAAGCGCCGGATCGGCTTCGACCGCGGCGATGCCGCAAACTTCCTTAACGATCTTGTCCTGCTTGCTTCCACGCAAGCGCACGAGACCGTCAACCTTGCTTCACTTGTGCGCCAAATAGCGCCCCATGCGCCATTGCCTCCGAATTCAGCTTTGCATCCCGAGTACCATTTTGGCCCTGGCGACAAAGAAGAGGGGGCTAACACCTGGGCATCTTGGGGGCTTGACTGCGACAGCGTAGCTCTGTTTTTAGGCGCACGCGCCGAGAAGCGCCTCGATCCTTCGTGGTTCTTCGACCTCGGCGCGCGGCTCGTCTGTTCCGGCCGGAAAGCGGCGCTCATTGGAGGTCCGGCGGAACGCAAAATCCTTAAAGGCCTCAACATCCCTAAGGGGGTGATCGTAGCGCCTGAAGCGCCTCTGCGTTCCTTCGCCGCCGCGATCGTCAATGCGCGCGCCGTGCTCACCGCCGACACCGGACCGATGCACCTGGCGGTGGCGCTTGGCATACCAACTTTGCAATTGTTTACCCATACCGAGCCGTGGCGCTTCGGCTATGTCCTCCCCAAACATGCGCTTCTGGAAACGCCGGGCCGCCACCCGACCACGGACGAAGCCTGGGCGGCATTCTCAACTTTCCTCGCTAAAAAGGATGAAGGCGTTCGGGCGAGATAATTAATATACGATTAATTATTATGTAATTCATGGCATTCTCTCCCTCATGCTATCTTAGGATAATGAAAAAATGTTACGACGGTTTAACGCAAATGATCGCCATGTCGTTGCTTCTATTTTCAGGAACGCAGGCGCGATCCGAGGCTCCCGACTCTCTCCAGGCTGAGATATCAATAAATAGAGCTCTGGGCGGTCTTTCTCAGGCCGGCCAGCCAACTCAAGTTGATTTCTTGTTTAAGGATAAAACAGGCCGGCCAGTCCTCCGCTTCAGCGAGGACCATACAAAATACATGCACTTGATCATCGTGCGTGACGATCACAGCACGTATGCTCACGTCCACCCGACTCTGGACCTCCAGACGGGCCGATTCTCCATCGTCCTTAACCAGATGACGAATGACCCGGATAACCAGGACGCTGTTCGCGCGATCCCTGACGTCGGCGTCTACGATCTATACATTAAAATAGTTCCCACAGGCGGGCAGCCCCAATCCCTGCATGCCCAGATCAAAACCAGGGACGCGCAGACCGCGCAGCCGGTGTCCCCGCGCCTCGATGGAACTCTCCCTGCTAATAAAATCTCCAAAAACATCGGCGTAGCGGAAGGCTTGTTCAAGACCAAGCTTAGCGCCATGATCATGGAGGGAATGTCTCCCACGCTCACTCTCGCTCTGCAATGGTGCCAACAAGGCCAGGCCTGTGCTCCCGTCAAGGATATCGAACCTTGGCTCGGCATGCCGGGTCATGCCATCCTGATCAGCAAGGATGGAACCGTGTTCCGCCACTGGCACGCCATGGATGAAGGCA
>CAZGVK010000102.1:0-24396 GCA_964529095.1 uncultured Elusimicrobia bacterium | reverse complement strand
TGGCCGTCGCGGCGCACGACGAACAGGCGCACCGTCGTCCTTTCCGCGTCTAAGACCCGGCGGCTGCTCCTATCCAATGCCGTTGAATATTTTCGCGCCGCCTAATTTGTATCATGCGGCAATGGCCGGTGAGAATCTACGTTTTTTGCGTGCCTGTCGTTCGCAGTCCGTCACCGCAACCCCCGTCTGGTTCATGCGTCAAGCGGGACGTTACATGGGGGAATACCGCGAACTGCGCAAGGAGCGCTCGATCTTGGATCTCGCCAAGACCCCGGAGCTCGCCTGCGAGGTCACCCTCCAGCCATTGCGCGCTTTCCCCGTCGACGCGGCAATTTTATTTTCCGACATCCTGTTGATTCTGGAACCGATGGGCCTGCAGTTGAAGTTTGCGCCCGGCCCAAGCATCGCCAATCCGGTGCGCACTGAGGCCGACATCAAGCGCCTGAGGGCGTCCGGAGTTGCCGCCGAGCTCGACTGCGTGTTTCAGGCTGTTCGCCTGGTCCGTCGGGAGATCGAGGGCAAGCAGGCGTTGATCGGCTTTGCGGGCGCTCCGTTTACCGTCGCGAGCTATATGATCGAGGGCGGATCCTCGTCGCATTACCAATACACGAAGCGCCTGATGTTTGATCGGCCGGACCTCTGGGACCTGCTGATGCGCAAGGTCCGCCTCGTCACAGTCGAATATCTCGAAGCTCAAATCTCAGCCGGCGCGCAAGCCGTCCAGCTCTTTGACTCGTGGATCGGGGCGCTTTCTCCGGACCAGTATCGCCGCTTTGTTCGGCCGCATTCGAAGTGGGTGCTTGACCGTCTTGCGAAGACCGGCGTTCCGGCGATCTCTTTTGGCACCGGCACCAACGGCTTTCTCGAGGACTTCGCCGGGGCCGGAGGCTCGGTTGTCGGGATTGACTGGCGTATTGACCTCGATGAGGCGAGGCGGCGCGTGGGGAAAAAAGCCGTGCAGGGAAATCTCGATCCGATGCTGTTGTTCGCCGATAAAAAAACTTTAAAGGCCGCGGTCAAAGACATTCTCGACCGAAACAACGGACGCAAAGGTCACATCTTCAATCTCGGACACGGCATCTTGCCGGCAACCCCCGTAGACAACGTCAAGGCGGTCGTGGAGTGGGTCCATGAATTGAGCTCGCGATGAGAAACGGCAGACCCCTGGCGGCAAAGCGCGTCATCATTCTTGGCGGCGGAATTTCAGGGCTTGTCGCGGCCTACGAACTTGCCAAGCGGGGCAAGCCGGTCGAGGTGACGATTTTAGAGTCTTCAAAAACGCTCGGCGGTAAAATTCGCACCGAGACGATCGAGGATCACATCATCGAGACCGGTCCCGACAGCTTTCTGACGACCAAGCCCGAGATGCTTGAGCTCGTGCGCGAGCTCGGCTTGGAGCATGACTTGATCGGTACCCGGGCCGGCGCCGGCGTGAGCATACTGCTCGGCGGTCGCCTCGTGCCGCTGCCCGCAGGGATGAGCTTGATCGCGCCGACGCGCCTTCTGCCGTTTATGCTCACGCCGCTTTTTTCCACGCGCGCCAAGCTCCGCATGGCCCTTGAGCCGCTGATCCTGGAGCGCCGCGATGGCGCAGATGAGTCGTTGGCAAATTTCACGCGCCGCCGCCTGGGGTCTGAAGCTCTTGAGCGCCTTGTCGCCCCGATGCTCGCCGGGATCTATGCGGGCGATCCGGAACGCATGAGCGTACGCAGCACATTTCCGCAGCTGCTCGCGATGGAGAAAATGGGAGGGCTTCTGCAATCGATGTGGAGTCCGTTTCCCTGTCGCGCCAACGGCAAGGCAACGCCGACTTTCATGACGCTGAAGGGCGGCCTCTCTCAAATCATAGTTGCTTTGCAGGGTCGTCTGCCCCAGCGTTGCGTGCGCGTGGACTGTCCGGCGCAGGCCGTGCGCCGGCACAATGGGCGCTGGGAGGTGGTTACGCCCAATGTCGTTCTTGAGGCCGATGCGGTGATCTCAGCCTTGCCCGCGCCCGCGCTTGCCGACTGTTTGGCGGGATTCGACCCCGAGTTCGCGATGCGTTTGCGCGAGATTCCTTTCTCTTCGACCGCGACGTCCGTGCTGATTTACAATGACAAGGACGTGCCGAATCAGCCGAGTGGTTTTGGCTTTCTGGTGCCGCGCGGCGCCGGTTTGATCGTGACGGCGGCAACCTATTTGTCGAGCAAATTCCCGGCCCGCGCCCGGGCGGGCCGCATGGCGGTTCGCGCTTTTGTCGGCGGCGCCGGACGCGAGGGCGACGCCGAAGGCTCTATTTCCCGTCTCGAATCGCGCGTGCGCGCCGATCTTGCTCAGGTGTTGGGCCTGCGGGGCGTGGCACCGTTGGCGCAAAAAACAACGCGCTGGATCAAAGCCAATCCGCAATACGAAGTCGGGCACTCGCGGCGTTTGGAGAATCTAAGTTCGTGCCTGAAAGGACATCCCGGCCTCGTTCTCGCCGGGGCTTCCTTCGGCGGCGTGGGCCTTCCTGATTGCGTGCGTTCGGGAAGGCGTGCCGCAGAACTCGTCTGCGCCGGTTTGTGGAGGAATTATGATGCCGTTGGCTCAAGACTTGCTTAGTCTTTCCGTCGCCTTAGTCCTCGGAGCTTTTATCGGCCTGGAGCGTGAGTTCAGCGACAAGGCCGCCGGCCTGCGCACCAACATTCTCATCTGCATCGGGTCCTGCCTGTTCGCGATCCTTTCGCGCGAACTCTCAGTCGTCGCCGGCAGCGATATGACGCGCATCGCGGCTCAAATCGTTTCGGGCATCGGATTTTTGGGAGCGGGTGCCATCATGCGCGAGGGTGAGCATGTCACCGGCCTGACGACGGCCGCGACGATATGGGTTGTTGCCGCCATCGGGGTGACCGTCGGCTTCCGTTACTATCTTCTCGGAGCGGCCACCACCGTGATGACCGTGACCGTCCAGGGCATATTTCCTCATCTCGACTCGATGATCGGCGAACTGCGCCAACGCCATACCTTCAAGATCACCGCGGACCTCAGCGAAGACGGCCTCGAGCAGGTCAAGGCGATTTTCCGCAATTCCAACGTCAAGGTCCTGCGCCGCAAGCTCATGAAGAAGGCGGACCTTTACTACAGCGAATGGTATGTCTCCGGGCCGCGATTGGAGCAGAAGAGCGTGGTGCGCAAGCTGCTCGAGAACAAGCATGTTCGGGAGCTGACCTACTAGTGGATGCGGACAAGGTCCAGGCGGCCTTGGCCGCCCTTGGCCAGCCGAAATTCCGCTGGGACCAGGTCCGTCAGGCTGTTTTTCGGCGGTCCGTTTCCGCGTATGACGAAATGACAGTCCTCCCTGTGGAAACGAGGCGCGCATTATCGGATCAACTGCCATTGCTTAGCGTGAGCGAGCGCCGCGTGGATGTCTCCGGCGATGCCCGCGCGCATAAAGCCTTGCTTAATTTGGCCGACGGCCGTGTCATCGAGACCGTGCTTCTGCGGCCTTCCCTCACGCGCTGGACCACCTGCATCTCTTCACAGGTGGGCTGTGCCGTCGCCTGCACCTTTTGCGCGACCGGGCTCATGGGACTCAAACGCAATCTCACGCCCGAGGAAATCACGGACCAGGTTCTGTTCTGGAGTCAGTACATGGTGAAGAAGGCCCTGCCCGGCCGCCTCGACAACGTCGTCTACATGGGAATGGGCGAGCCGTTTTCCTGCTACGAGCAGGTCGCCGCAAGCCTTTCCGTTCTGCTCGACCATAAGCAGTTCGGCATCGGAGCGCGCCACATCTCGGTTTCTACCTCGGGAGTGGCGTCCAAGATCGCGCGCTTCGGCCGGGATTTCCCGCAAGTAAACCTTGCGATTTCCCTTCACGCCGCGACCGACGAGCTGCGCTCGCGCCTTGTCCCGATGAACAAGGCCTTCAACCTGGCAGCGCTTGCCGCCGCACTCAAAGAGTACCTTGGCGCCACCAACCGCAAGGTCTTCTTCGAGTACGTTCTGCTCCAGGGGGAGAACGACCGCCCTCAGGACGCAGCGGCGCTCGTGCGCTGGCTCAACGGCGTCGGTGCCAAAGAACTTCTGCATGTGAACCTCATCGTTTTCAATCAGACCGACACGCCGCATCAGCCGACCGCGGAGAACGATGCTCGCGTTTTCCAACAGCACATGCTCGCGGGTGGCTACAAGTCCACGGTCCGTCAGAATCTGGGACGCGACATTGACGGCGCCTGCGGCCAATTGGTCGTTTTGGAGAAGACTCAATGAGCGATGAAAACAGGCGGGAGCAGGCCATGCAAGACATCAGGCAGCGTCCCTCCCGCGCCCGTTACGACAAGATCAAGTCTCTCCTCGACCTCAAGTGGCGGCGCCGCGTCCCGCAGAGTTCGCGCATGACGCGAGAACTCGCCGACACGCTGTGGAACTCCTTTGAGAACCCTTGGATATGGTGCGGCTTCTGGCTTATCCAGCCTGACGGCAAGGCTTTCCAGCCTGGTCCCGCGCGTCCCTCTTTGGCGCCAGCGCCAATTCCCGTCGAGGGGGAAATTGCCGAAGCTTTACGCACGGGCAACTCGACATTCGGGCCAACGGCTATTTTTGTCCCTGTTTTCGATCCGAACGCCCGCGTGTGGGCGATCTTTGAGGCGCGCTCCAGCGTCCCTTTTGACGAGATGGATGCGCGTTGGCTGGAGCGCCTTTTTAAACCGTTCCAATTGATCGCCAAAGTAGGCTTGGCGCAGGAATAAAAGATAAGCCATACTAATCAAAGGATGCAACGTGCTCATCAATTAGTTCCTCTTCTTGCTCTCGGACTTCTCGCGGGTTGCGGTGAAGTGGCTCTGCGCACGGACATTCCTTCGGCGTATGGCGCTCCCGCCCCCGGGACATCGCCGCTGGCCCCCGGGGAGACCCGGCTCGATCCCGTCATTTCCACGATCTTGGTTCAGCTCGCCGAGGATCGCCGCAATCTCAAGCGCGACCTGAGCAAGATCGAAGGCACGGCTGTCGCCGATATCCTGACCGTCGGCTCGCCGATCGGCTATGCCCTGCGCAACCGCTTCCTGAATGTCGGCATACCGCTTGGCGAGGCGTTTGCGCGCAGCACGGATCCCGCATTTCGCGCCCAACTGCTTGAGCTCTCGCGCTGGGACCGCGATGGCGAGTCGCGCGCCGCGGCTCTCATCGCGCTCGCGCACACTCATGATTTCAAGTATCTGCAGGTGTTTAACGAGGCCTTGATCCATCTCGATCCCGCAGTGCGCTTCGGCGCTCTTGAAGCTCTTGTTGTCTTTGAGCACCCGCGCGAGGCAATGCCGCTTCTGGCTGCCGCCTCCGAGCGCGACAGCGAGCCGCTGTTGCGCGTGTACGCCTCCGCCGGCCTGGCGCGCATGGGCGACGCCGCGGGCCTGCATCGAGTGCGAGCCTTCCTCGATAATCCTTCGTGGGTGGTCAAGGCGATGGCCGCGAAGTATTTAGGCGAGCTCGGAAGCGCTGAAGACTATGATCTTCTGCTCCGCCGCATCGACAGCGAAGTGGGCAATGATTTTGTCATTGCGGAGTATTGCGTCTCGGCCCTGAAGCTTTGGCCTAAAAAGAAGGCGGCGGGCCCATGAAAATGATCGCCGCCGCGCTTTTTTTGATGCCGCTTCTCGCGCAGTCGGAAGGCGCGTCGCCGGTAAATTTGAGCGCGGATTTAAATCTCCTCTTCTCCCTCGAGCCGTTGACGATCACGGCCCCGCGCGTCAAGCAGGAGGACCTTGTCGATCCGCGCATCAATGCGCATCTGCTCCGCCTCCTGCAGCAGCGCCTGGACGCGCGGCCCGACGCGCTCTCCGCAAGCGAGGCCTCTCTTTCCAATTTGAGCCGATTATCCACCTTGACAGGCTACTCGCTCAAGACGCGCTATACCGAGATCGGTTTCCTGCTCACGGAAGGCCTCGCCGGCACGAAGGACTACCAGCTCCAGCGCGAGCTTGAGAATGCGGCGCGCCTGGCGAAGAACGTGCAGACGCGTGCCGCAGCGCTCGTAGCACTCGCCTACGCAAAGGACATGCGCCACCTCACCCTCTTCCAAGGCGCGCTCAACGATGCCAGCGTGACCGTGCGCTTCGCGGCGCTCGAGTCCTTGCTTATTCTAGGCGACGGCTCCACAGTACTCCAGCTCGGGGGTGCTGCGCGCAATGACCAATCCTTGGCGGCGCAGATATATGCCGCCGCCGGCATGTGGCGCCGTGGCGACGATTTCGGCAAAGAAATCCTCCTGCGTCTTCTCGACCACCAGGACTGGTTCGCGCGCGCGATGGCGGCGTACTATATCGGCGAAATGGGTGGCGGCTACGAGTATCGGCGCCTGCTTCAATATTTGACCCGCGAGACGGACCCCTCGACGCGCGTGGAGCTGGCGACAGCCTTAATGAAGCTCCACCCGAAAAAGGACGAGCTATGAATGAGAGTCCCTTGATGGCGTTGGCGCTCACCGGCGGAGGTTGGGTGATATGGGCCCTGATCTTGAGTTCGGTCGGCGGGGTTGCCGTGGCCTTCGACCGCTGGAAGATTATTAAGGAAGAAGCGAAGGCGCTTGCAGTTTTGCGCCCGCTCTTTCTTGCAGCGCTCGCGGTTGCAGATGCCGCGGCCGCCGCCAAGGCCGTGAAGGAAAACCCCGGTGCCTCGGCCCGAATCCTCTCTGAGCCCGAGAGCCTCGCCGCGGCGCTATCCGATGAGAAGCGCCATCTGGAAGGCCGCCTCTTGTGGCTTGGCACTCTTGGCAACAATGCGCCCTTCGTCGGCCTGTTCGGCACCGTTCTCGGCGTGATCAAAGCCTTCCACGATCTCGCCGAGTCGGGTGCTGGACCTGAGGTCGTTATGGCCGGACTCTCCGAAGCGCTGGTCGCCACCGCAGTCGGTCTGCTCGTGGCGATACCGAGCGTGCTCACCTTTAATGCGCTGCAGAAGAAACTGCGCGACCTGCTCTCCGAAACGGAGGCGCTTGGCCTGCGCTATAGCGCCGCTTTCCATGCTCATGCGCGCCGAGAGTGACGTCGACGGCCCGATCACCGGCATCAACATCACCCCGCTCGTCGACGTTGTTCTGGTCGTCTTGATCATCTTTATGGCCACCGCCCCGATGATCGCGCGCCGCGCCATCCGTGTCGAGGTCCCGAAGGTCTCCAAATCAGATAAATCCGCCACCGCTGCTCTGGCCATCACTCTTAATGGAAAACGCGAGCTCGCTTTATCGGGCAAGCCCATAACGCTTGCAGAGCTTAGGAAGATGCTCACTTCCGCGACGACAGCCAAGCCCGATCAGGCCGTCACGCTTGCCGCCGACAAAACGCTTGCGTACGGCGAGGTGGCCGAGCTTCTCGACGTCGTGCGCTCATCCGGCGTTAAGAAAGTGGGGCTTGAGGTTCGCCGGAAGTGAGGCCGCGGGCTGAACCGAGACGAGCACCGCAGGCGCCTCTTTTCAGATACTCAGTCGGCATGTCCGCGGCCGCGCACGCGCTTTTCATCGCGGCGCTGTGGGTCTTGCCGCGCCTGAGTTGGCGCTCGCCGACGTCCTTTGAGGTGGAAATTTCAGGTCCATTCCTAGGCGATGGGCCCGCGAAACTGGGCGCTCCAAAGGCTTTTGTGCCGGGCATTCCCGCTCCGATCAATGTGTCCCCTGTTCCGGCGCTCACCAAGCCTGTCGAGAAGGCCGCGCCGCCTCCTCAAGAGTGGACGCTTCCAGGGCCGAGGACGCAAACCATCGAGACGCCAGCACCTCCGGCTTCGACGCCGGGAGGCGCTGAAGGCGGCTCGGGCGCGGCGGCCAAGACCGGCGGCTCGGGCGCGGGCGAGGATGACGGCGTGCCCGGCGGCGTCGGCCACGGCGGCGTGCCTCTCAAAGAATTGCCCCGCCTGCTTAATCGCGATGAGGTGCTGGCCGGCCTCAAGCGCCTGTATCCGGAAAGCGAGCGCCAGGCGGGCCATGAGGGCGCTGTCGTCATCGTCATCCATCTCGGCGTGGATGGCCGGGTGTCGTCCTCCGGCGTCGCGCGAAGCGCGAGCCCGGCATTTGATGAGGCGGCTAAAAAAGTCGGCGCTCTGATGCGCTTTTCTCCCGCGATCGGCCTCAACGGCAAACCCGTGCCGGTGCGCATGCCGCAGGAGGTTCGCTTCAAGCTGACGGATTGAGGATTAATTTCTAGGCTAAAACAGGGTGCCGTTGCCCATGGGCCATCGAAATCAAGTAAAGCGCATACTGGTTGACCGAAATACCCTCGATCAGCGCCGCCTCCCGAAGACTTCTCTGGAGCGTCTTGGGAAGGCGCAAAAGCACGCGCCCCTCGTTCTCTTGGCCTGCCGCCGACTTTGGAATCGAAAGACCCGCCGCACGCCGCACATCAAGATGGAGTCGAATGGCCGTGTCAAGCTCCTTGAGCGCTTCCGCATCCGTATCGCCGTGAGCAGCGCACCCCATAATCTCTGGAGCTAGCGCGACCCAGCACTTATCTTCGGGGCTGAAGAAAACTTTGCGGATGTAAGCGCTTCCCGGCACCGCATTTTTTGCTCTCATGTCGAATCCCCCTTGCCGTCGCCTATTTCAATTTCAGCCCATAGGCGTCAACGATGCGTAGTAGCTGGACAATCTGGTATGACTTCGCCTCGCCACCGGTACTTTGGATATTGATGACCGCGCCGCAGAAATGACGATAGGCAATGTGGCTCCCGCGTTGGCGGTCGCGCACAAATCCAAGGGCCTGAATTAATGCGACAAAATCGGAGAAGCGAACATTATGTCTCCGGGCCCTTATTCTAGCCAGGAGCACCGTCGCTTTCATGCCGTCATGATATCACGGGCGGCATCATTCGTCAAGGCCTCCGTGAGGTTGTAATTTTTTAGGTTCAGGGCAGGGAAGCGCGGGCACTCAAGGGCGGATTGCGGCCTTCGGCGGGAACTTTTTAGCCCCCTCAATCGCAAGAAGGGCGTGGGTGTACACGTGTACACCTGCGGGAGGACCCATGGACCTGACCATGCTCGGCGATGATGAACTTCTCCACCGCCTCAAGGACCTGGTGCGCCAGGAACGCGAGGACACTGCCGCGGTGGTGGCGCATTTGATGGAGGTCGATAGCCGTCATCTGGCCTGCGAGAGGGCTTACCCGTCGCTGTTCGAATATTGCGTCAAGGAATTAGGCTACTCCGAGCCGAGCGCCTTTCATCGCATCCGTGCGGCCCGCGCGGCGCGCAAGAGGCCCGAACTTCTGAACTTGCTGCGAAGAGGCGAAGTCCACCTGAGGTCTCTCGTATTGCTCCATCCCCATCTTGACAGGGAGGGCGCGCAGGACCTGATCCAACAGGCTCGGGGCAAGACCGTGCTGGAGGTCTCGACTCTCCTGGCGCCGTTGTGTCCCCGTCCTGAGCCGCGAGACACCATTCGAGTGATCGCCGTCAGGAGCGAACCCGACTGCGACATGCCTCTTTTTGCCTCAGTCGTCCCCAGCGGCCCGCCGGCGCAGCCTAAGATAAAGTGGGAAGTCTCTTTCGGCGCGGGACCTCGATTGCGGGAGCTTCTCGACAGGGCCAGGGCGCTCCTATGTCACAGGTTCCCGGAAGGGCGATTCGAGGACATTTTCGTGGCGGCCCTGGAGGCCCTGCTCAACCTCAGGGACCCCGGTCTTTGGGCGGAAGGCCGCAAGACCGAATCGCGGACCAGGAATATCCCGAAATGGATACGGCGACAGGTGTGGAAACGCGACCATGGGCGATGCGTCTACGAGGCATCCGACGGCCGGAGATGTGCCGGCCGCAAGGCCTTGGAGTTCGACCATGTTCGGCCTTGGGCTATGGGGGGTAGTTCAAATGATCCCGCCAATATCCGCCTCCTCTGCTGGCCGCACAATAGGCTCATGGCGGAAAGGCACGGTTTAAGAAAACCGGCAGCTGCTGACGCGCCTCATCCTCAGAGAGAACCGCGGACAGTTCCTGCCTCAGCCCATGCTTCTCTGCCCTGAATGATTTTTCGTAAGGCCCTGGTCTTGGCTTGAGCTCTTCACGAGCAACGCATCGATCGCCTCGATGTATGAGCCAATGCCCTTCCCATAATACTGGCCGGCGCAGACGGGCGCGATCACCGAGCGGCGCCGGAATTTCTCGCGTGTCTTGATGTTGGACAAATGAACTTCCATGGTGGGCACGGAAATCGCCGCGACCGCGTCGCGGAGCGCATAACTATAATGGCTATAGGCCCCCGGATTAAACACGATCGCATCGGCCCATCTGCGATGGGCGTGCAAGATGTCGATCAATTTCCCCTCGGAATTCGACTGGCGCGCGCGCAAATGCGCTTGACGCTTTTTCGCGTAAGCGGCGAGCTTAGAATGCAGCTGCGCCAACGTCATCGTGCCGTATACCGCGGGCTCGCGTTCGCCCAATAGATTTAGATTGGGGCCGTTGAGGATGAGAATATTTTTCACATCAAGATGAAACCACATCTTCTCCCCGCGCGCAATTGCATTGCGAGCCCTTATGGTTGACGCAATAATAACTTCGTGAATTTCAGATGTCGAGGCGATACTCTAAAAAGGCGCGAGAAGGGAGCATGCCGATAGGGTGTGACCGAGCCATAAGGCGAGGAAGTGTCCCTTCCGAAATCCGAAGGAAAGGGACCGACCGAGCCATAAGGCGAGGCCGCTTTGCCAACGGATATTGGAAGCGGCATTTCCGCACCCATGGCGCGGTCAGAAGTGTCCCTTCCGAAATCCCAAGGAAAGGGACCGAGCAGCGCAGTTAGAGTGAAGCATCGGCATACAAAAACACATAGTTTAGACCTCCGAGTAAACCGCTGCTTATCCAAGGTGTGAGGCTGCATCCGGTTTAAATAATCCTCAAGAGATTTTTAAAAACCTTCTCCGTCGAGGACTGCTTGAGGCCGGCTGTTTTCTCAGAGGTCTCCGGCACATATGAGCAGGTGTACACGTGTACACCTACGGGAAGTCCTTCCTCCCGAGAGATGGCCTGAGAGGGTTGAGCGCAAATCGTTATTTGTATCGTGTCGCGCAGGGTATTGCCGTCACTGGCGTAGCCGCTGTAAACTGTACCAGGTGCAAGTTAGCCCCAAACTCGTCGCGCGAAAGACATATCCTATTGACAGGCCTCCGAGCAAACCGCCGGTTTTTAAAAAACCTTCTCCGTCGAGGACTGCTTGAGGCCGGCTGTTTGCTCGGAGGTGTCGAGTAATTTTTGCGCCATCCCTTGGTAGCGCATCCGCGTTGAACCTTCGCGCGTGCGCGGAGAAATCAAAATATAAAAGATGCTACTGAGCGACACTGTAAACCCCTTAATGACCCTCCGTGTCCATCTGGGTCTTTACAACAATAGCCCCATCGGTTATTCTCTAGCTCTTCTTTAAGCGCTCGAAGATGAGCATGGAACGCCGCAGAATGTCATGGAGATGATGATGAGCATGGCCACGCAGGATACGCCGATGACCCCCGTCAATAATAACGACAACGAGAACACGTCCACGATGCAGGTACGCAAGCGCGACGGCGCCCTTGAGCCCGTTGACGTCAATAAAATCGTGCGCGCCGTCGCGCGCTCAGGCCAGGGCCTGGAAAATATCGACGTGCTTAAGATCGCGACCAAAACCATCGGCGGCCTGTACGACGGTGCCACCACGAAGGAGCTCGACAATCTTTCCATCCAGACCGCGGCGCTTTTGATCGCCGAAGAGCCTGAATATTCGCGTCTAGCGGCGCGCCTGCTTGCCACCTATATCATGAAGGAGGTCGAGAACCAGGATATCCATTCATTCTCCCAGTCAATCGGCGCCGGCGTCCGGCATGGCCTGATCTCCGAGAAGGTCTCCCAGTTCGTCTCCGCCAATTCGCGCAAGCTCAATGACGCCATCGAGGCTTCACGCAACGAGCTCTTCGAATATTTCGGTTTGCGCACGGTCTATGACCGCTACCTCCTTAAGAACCCCGAGACCCGAGAGGTCCTTGAAGCGCCCCAGTACTTCTTCATGCGCGTGGCGTGCGGCTTGGCCGATACCGTGCAGGAGGCCGTTGAGTTCTATAACCTGATATCGCGCTTTGAGCACATGCCGAGCTCGCCGACTTTATTCAACGCCGGCACGAAGCATCCGCAGATGAGTTCCTGCTATTTGCTCGATTCCCCCGTCGATGACCTTCAGGCGATCTACAACCGCTATTCCGACATCGCCCTGCTCTCGAAATTCTCCGGCGGCATCGGCGTATCCTATTCGCGCGTCCGCTCCCGCGGGTCTTTGATCCGCTCGACCAACGGCCGGTCAAACGGCATCATCCCCTGGCTTAAGACGCTTGATTCCTCCGTCGTCGCCGTCAACCAGGGCGGCAAGCGCAAGGGCGCTTGCGCCGTGTATCTGGAATCGTGGCACGCGGACATCTTGGAGTTCCTGGAACTGCGCGACAACACCGGCGACCCGGCCCGGCGCGCGCACAACCTCCATCTCGCGCACTGGATTCCGGACCTTTTCATGAAACGCACCGAGGAGGACGGGCTGTGGTCGCTGTTTGATCCCAAGACGATGCCTCAATTGACCGACCTCTACGGGAAGGCTTTTGAGGACGCCTATCTGGAAGGTGAATCAAAGAAGCTCTTTGTTCGCCAAGTCAAGGCGCGTGAGCTTTACGCGCGCATGATGAAATCGCTCGCGGAGACCGGCAACGGCTGGATGAACTGGAAGGACGCCGCAAATATGAAGGCGAACCAGACCGGCTCGCCGGCAAACGTCGTCCACTCATCCAACCTCTGCACCGAGATCATTGAAGTGACGAGCCAAGGCGAGACCGCAGTCTGCAATCTCGGCTCGATCAATCTGAGCAAGCATGTGGAGGACGGGCGCTTTGACTTCGTGAAACTCGCCGCGAACGTGCGCACCGCGGTCAAGTATCTCGACCGCGTTATCGACATCAACTTCTACCCGACCGCGGCCGCGAAAGAAAGCAATTCCAAGTGGCGTCCGGTCGGACTCGGCGTCATGGGCGCGCAGGACGCATTTTTCCAGCTCGGGATGCCGTTTGACTCGGCGCCCGCCCGCGAGTTGTCGAAGAAGATCGCCGAAGAAATCTATTTCCACGCGCTTTCCGCCTCTGTCGAACTCGCTTCGGTGAAGGGCCCCCACCTCGCCTTTCCCGAGACGAAGGCCGCCAAGGGAGCGTTTCAGTTCGAGCTGTGGGGTACTGCGCCTTCCGACATGACGCGTTGGGAAAAATTGCGCTTGGAGATGCTGAAAAAGGGGCTGCGCAACTCGCTTCTCATCGCCATCGCTCCGACGGCCACGATCGCCTCGATCGTCGGCGCCTACGAAGCCGCCGAGCCGCAGATTTCCAACATCTTCAAACGCGAGACGCTCTCCGGCGAGTTTCTCCAGGTCAACAAGTACCTTTGCCTCGAGCTTAAGAAGTGCGGCCTCTGGAATGAGGCGATGCGCGCGCGGATCATGCTGGCCGAAGGCTCGATTGCGGATATCGCGGAGATCCCGGAGCGCATTCGGGCGATCTATCGCACCGTCTGGGAGATTCCCATGCGGGCGCTCATCGACATGGCCGCCGACCGCGGAGCCTATATCGATCAAAGCCAATCCTTAAACCTCTTCATGGAGAGCCCGAACATCGGAAAGCTTTCCTCCATGTACATGCACGCCTGGAAGAAGGGTCTTAAGACGTCCTATTACCTGCGCTCGCGCCCGGCGACGAAAATCGCCAAGACAACGGTGTCGGCAAATGCGGCTCAAATAACGCCGGCGGTCGCGGATGTGGAAACGCTCGCCTGTTCTCTGGAGAACCCCGAGAGCTGCGAGGCGTGCCAGTAGCATGATCCTCGATCCCGGCTTTAACCTGACGCTTCGTCCGATGCGCTATCCGGTGTTCTTCGAGATGTACAAGGCCGCGATCAAGAACACCTGGACCGTCGAGGAGGTGGACTTCGCGCATGACGTTTCCGATCTGAAGGATCGTCTGTCCCCCTCCGAACGCCACTTAATCCACCGCCTCGTCGCCTTCTTCGCGACCGGCGATTCGATCGTGAGCAACAACCTCGTGCTGAATCTCTACAAGCACGTCAACTCCCCCGAAGCGCGCATGTACCTGTCGCGCCAGCTCTTCGAGGAGGCCGTCCATGTCGAGTTCTATCTGACATTGCTCGACACCTACATCCCCGACCATGCCGAGCGCGAGAAGGCCTTCGCCGCCATCGAGAACATCCCCTCCATAAAACGCAAGGGCGACTTCATGCTCAAGTGGATCGGCTCGATCAACGCACTCAACCGCACCGACACGCAGGAGCAGAAGCGGCGGTTTTTGATGAATCTGATCTGCTTCGCCTCCTGCGTCGAAGGTCTTTTCTTCTTCGCCGCCTTCGCGTACGTCTATTTTCTGAGATCGAAGGGCTTGCTCAACGGCTTGGCAGGCGGCACCAACTGGGTATTTCGGGATGAGTCGCTGCACATCACCGCCGCCATGGAGATCATCAAAACGGCCCGCGCGCAAGACCCCGCCCTTTTCACTTCCCAAATGGAGCAGGACGTCATTTCGATGATGAAGGAAGCCATTGAGTGCGAAATGGAATTTGCCGCCGATCTGCTGGGCGGCGGCATCGCCGGCCTGTCCTTAAACGGCATGCGCCAGTACCTCCAGTGCGTCGCCGACCAGCGCCTGGCCAACCTCGGCATCAAGCCCATCTACGGCGCCAAGAATCCGTTCAACTTCATGGAGCTTCAGGACGTGCAGGAGTTGGCGAACTTCTTCGAGCGCCGCGTGTCCGCGTACCAGACCGGCGTGACCGGCGCGGTGGCGTTCAGCGAAGAGTTTTAGGATTTCAGCGCATTGACGCCCTTCAGATGAAATTGCTAGCATTAATCTTCTCGCATAGAGCCGAGATATAGGAGCGATAAAGCCCGATCAATAACTACAACAAGAATTTCAAGGATGCGCGGGATCACACGCGAATCAACGGCATGATTCGCTCGACGCTGGTCCGGCTCATTGACGCCGATGGCACGCAGGTGGGAGTGAGGCCGATCGCTGAAGCTCTGGCCCTGGCTCGGACGCGCGGTTTGGACCTCGTCGAAGTGGCGGCATCGGCCCAACCTCCGGTTTGTAAGATTCTTCCGTACTCGAAGTACAAATACGACCAAGACAAGAAGGACAAGGGGTCTCGCAAGAAGCAAAAGGCGGGACTGCTGAAGGAACTTCGGTTTCGGCCGAATATCGGCCAGCATGATCTAGACGTCAAGATCCGGCAAATCGAGGAGTTTATAGCGGCGCACGACAAGGTGCGCATCACCGTCGTCTTCCGTGGGCGTGAAATGCAGCACCGAGATCTGGGATTTAAGCTTTTGATGTTGATTCAGGAGAGGCTTGTCGAGATAACCGCCGTCGAGCAGGCGCCGCTTCCCGACCGCAATCGTCTCGTGATGACCTTAATTCCGAAGCCGCGTTAGCAAGATAAGACGGGAAACGGAGAGATTTCCATGCCCAAGTTGAAGTCGCATTCCGGTGCCAAGAAGCGCTTTCGTGCCAATGCCGCCGGGAAGTTTAAGCATGAGCATCCCGGTCAGAGGCATTTGATGGCCCCGCTCGGCGGCAAACGCCGCCGTTTTCTGCGTGGCTCTTCTGTTCTAAACAACACCGACTCAAAGACCATGCGTCGGTTCCTCCCGTACTCCTGAGGCCGATAACATGAGAATTAAATCCGGCGTTACCACTCGCGCCCATAAGAAAAAGTATTTCAAGCTCGCAAAAGGAAACTACTCCGCCAAGCGTTCGCGCTGGCGGATGGTCAAGCAGCAGGTTGAAGCATCGCTTGCCGAGTCCTACATCGGCCGCAAGGATAAGAAGGGCGACTTCCGCTCTCTCTGGATCGAGCGCATCAATGCCGCCTGCCGCCAGCACGACACGACCTATGGCCGCTTCATCGGCAGCCTGCAAAAGGCCGGCATCACGCTCAACCGCAAGATGCTCTCTGAAATGGCCATTCGCGATGTCGCGTCGTTTGGCAAGATCATCGCCCTCAGCAAGGGTTCTTAAACCTCCAAGCCCCCATGCAGCGCGAAGCGCCGAGCAGCAGCGCCGCTTGGGAGCAATGCTATGCGCGGACCGAGTCGGCCCTTCGCGAGGCGGGGGTCGAAGCCCTCGCGACTCTTTCAGCACTTGAAGAAGTCCGCGTCCGTTTTATGGGACGCAAGGGCGAGCTCACCGAATTGCTCAAAGCCTTGAAGGGCCTCGCCATTGAAGATAAGCGCAATTGCGGGCCCAAGGCGCAGGGGCTCAAAGCGTCTTTCGAAGCCCTCATCGAAAGGCGCCGCGCCGACCTTGAGTCTGTCGACGATGAGGCGGCGTTGGCCGCTGACGCTCTTGATCTCACCTTGCCGGCCCTGCGCACGCCGCGCGGACGCCTGCACCCGATCTCGACGACCCTCCATGAGATTGCGCGCATTTTCCAGCTCATGGGCTACTCCTGGGCGGAAGGGCCGTTCATCGAGGATGAGCGTCACAATTTCACCGCGCTCAACATTCCCGAGGATCACCCCGCGCGGGACAGCCACGACACGTTCTACCTGAAAGGCCTGCCGTTGCTTTTACGCACGCACACCTCGACTGTGCAGATCCGCACGATGGATTTGATTCAGCCGCCGCTGCGCGTCGTTTGTCCCGGACGAGCATTTCGGCATGAGCAGATCGACGCGACCCATTCGCCGGTGTTCCATCAAGTCGAAGGGCTCGTCGTGGATGAAGGGATCGGCTTGGCCGATCTGAAGGGGCATCTGCGGACTTTCCTGCAAGAGCTTCTGGGCGCTTCGACGGAAACCCGTTTTCGCCCCTCCTACTTTCCCTTTACCGAGCCCTCGATGGAAGTTGACGTCAAATGCTTCTTCTGCCCCGGCGGCGGCTGTTCGTCGTGCAAGCACACGGGTTGGATCGAGATTCTCGGCGCGGGCATCGTGAACCCCCGCGTGCTTAAGACCGTCGGCTATGATGAGGCAAGATGGTCGGGCTTTGCCTTCGGCATCGGCGTGGAGCGCGTGGCGATGCTCCGGCACGGCGTGCGCGACCTGCGCGACTTTTATGCCAACGATCTCCGCTTTCTGAGGCAATTCGATGAAAGTCTCCTATAACTGGCTCAAGGAGCATCTGCCGCTTGAACTTCCGGCGGCGGAGTTAAAGGATCATCTCTTGCGCCTGGGCTTCGAGGTCGCCGGTCATCAGCGCCTCGGCCCAAGCTTCACCGGCGTTGTCGTCGCCAAGGTCGTCTCGTGCGCGAGGCACCCCAACGCCGACAAACTGTCGGTTTGCGCGGTCGATGATGGCGCCGCTCAATGGAGCGTTGTCTGCGGCGCGCCGAACGTGGCCGCCGGCCAGACCGTGGCCTATGCGCGCCCCGGCGCGGTGCTGGCCGGAAACTTCAAGATCGAAGGCCGCACGCTGCGCGGCATCGAAAGCCAGGGCATGATCTGCTCGCGCGCCGAGCTCGGCCTTCCTAAAGACGGTGAGGGCATCTGGGACTTAGGCGCGGGTCCGGCTCTCGGTGCCGACGTGGGCGCGCTCCTCGGCCCGCCCGACGACATCTTCGAGGTGGAGATCACCTCCAATCGGCCCGACTGCCTCTCGCACCGCGGCCTCGCGCGCGAACTCGCCGCCTACTTCGACATGAAACTGAAGCCCCTCGGCGGCGGGCCGCTGGAAAGCGGCGAGTCCTCGTTCTCCGTGACAGTCGAAGAGAGCCGGGCGTGCCCGTTCTACAGCGTCCGGCTCATCTCCGGCGTGTCGGTCAAGGAAAGCCCGGCATGGTTGAAGGCGAAGCTGGAGGCCATCGGACTGCGAGCGATCAACAGCGTCGTGGACGCGACGAATTATGTTTTGCACGACATCGGCCAGCCGCTCCACGCCTTTGACGCGGATCAATTGGCGGGATCGAAGATCATCGTGCGGCGTTCGCGCCAAGGGGAAACGCTGCGCGCGCTTGATCATCAAACTTACACGCTTCCAGAAGGCCTGCTCGTCATCGCCGACTCGGAAAAACTGGTCGCCTTAGCCGGGGTGATGGGCGGAGAAGAAACGGCGGTGACGGAGGCGACCCGGCGCGTTATCCTTGAAAGCGCCTCTTTCAATCCCGCCGAAGTGCGTCAATCTTCACAGCGGACGCGCCTGCGATCGGACTCCTCTTATCGCTTCGAGCGCGGTGCCGATCCGGAGGCGCCGCGCGCGGCCTCGGAGAACGCCGCCGCTTTGATCGTCCAACTCGCCGGAGGCGGCGTCGCAAAGCCCTGCACGGCGGCGCTGTCCCGTCCGGCCGCGGCGGCAATTCGAACCAATGTCGCGGCGCTCAACGCAATTCTCGGCTCGGATTTCCCCGCTCCGGCCGTCAAGAAAATCCTCGCCTCCATCGGCGAGATGAAGGACGATGCCGCTGATCTTTCCTTCACGCCCCCGTCCTGGCGCCGCGATCTTGCGACGGAGAATGATCTCGCCGAGGAAACGGCGCGCTTTCTCGGCTACGACAAGATCCCCTGCCGCATGGCCCCGCTGTCGGCGCAGACTGCACGGCTGACGCCTATCGAGGCCGAGTCGCGCCGTCTGCGCGTGCGTCTTTCAGCGCTGGGCCTGTGCGAGGCCTATAACTACGATCTCCTTTCCGAGAGAGCCCTCAGCCTCTGCCGCCTGTCCGCCGCCGGTCAGCCGCAGATCGCAAGCCCGCTGTCTGAAGATTGGGCGGTGTTGCGATCATCGCTCTTGCCCGGTCTCCTTAAAAACGCCCAATACAACCTGGGACGCGGCGCCGACGCCGTCCGTTTCTTCGAGCTGGGCAAGTGCTATGCGATTTCCGGAAATGAAGTCGCTGAAGCCTGGCGCGTGGCCGGCATCCTTCTCGGGCCCGTCCTCGACGCGCGTTGGCAGCCGGCGCGCTGTCCACGCGCGTCTTTCCATGACGCGAAATCCATCGTTGAGGACATCTTAGAAAGAACCGGGGCCGGCTCCTGGGTGAAACTCTCCGAGCCCTCAGCGGGCCGAGCCTCTTCAGATCCGCTCTTTCACGCGGCCAACAGCCTGCGCGCCGTGGTCAACGGCGCGCCGGTTGCGACCGTCGGCCGGCTGCATCCAAGCATCGCCCGCGCCCACGACCTTGGCCGCGAGGGCGCGGTCATCTTCGACGCAGACCTCGACTGGCTCGCCGGCCGCGCTAGGGCGGCGCCGCGCTTCCAGGAATTTTCCCAATTGCCCGTCTCGCGCCGCGACTTAGCGCTCATCCTTGATCAAAGCGTGCCCTATGCGGATGTTGAGGAAGCGATCCGAAACCGGCGCATCGAGGCGCTTCAAAATATTTCGCTCTTCGACGTGTATGAAGGCGCCAACATTCCCCAGGGCAAAAAAAGCCTTGCCCTTCGGCTGACCTTCGGACGCGCCGACCGCACCTTGACCGATGGCGAAGTCAATGCGGTGGTTGCGGCCATCGTCGCGGCGCTGTCCCAAGAAATCGGCGCCAGCCTGCGTTGCTGATCGTGCAAGCTCTCCATAGCCTCAAACAGCTCGAGACCCTCGTCAAGCAGGCGGCGGAATCCATGCAAAAACTCGGCGCCGAAAACCGGCATTTAAAGGACGCGCTGCGTCTCCTGGAAGCGGAGAATAAAACCTTGAAGATGAGGTTCCAAGAGGCGCGCCTGAGGCTTGCCCGCCACGAGCGCCTGAAGCCGCGCCTGAGACGCCTCAACGACAAGCTCGCGAGATTCGCTTCATGAACGAAATGATTGAAGTGCAGATCGGCACCCGCCGTCTCGTCGTGGAGATGGAGAATCTGACCCCCATCGAGATCAATGCGCTGGCGCAGAAGGTCTCCGAACGTCTCGGGGAAATTCAAAGCCAGAACGAGAAGGTCGCCGACACCTCTAAAATCGCCCTGCTCGTCTGCCTGTCGTTTGCCGCCGAGCTCGACAAGGAGCGCTCCGCGCACGAATTAACGCGGCGCCTGCTTGAGAACAAGGCGGAGTCACTGTCGCAGTGCCTGCGCGAGTCGCTGAAGGCCAGCGCTGGATTAGGATGAGCGGGCTTTTTTCAGCCGACATCGAGGCCCTGCCTCTCGCCGCGCGCATGGCGCCGCGCGTCCTTGATGATTTCGCCGGGCAGGCCGCTCTCCTGGGCCCCGGAAAATTGCTCCGGCGCCTGGTGGAAAGCGGGCGCTTCGCCTCAGCTTTGTTTTTCGGGCCGCCGGGCTGCGGGAAGACGGCCCTGGCCCGGCACATCGCCGAGCATTCCAACGCCGAAGCCGTCGAGCTTAACGCCGTTACGTCGGGGGTCGCTGATATACGCAAGGCGGTCGAACGGGCGAAAAATTTGGCGCGCGGCACGGGAAGAAAAACCTTGCTGCTTGTCGACGAGATGCACCATTTCAATAAAACACAGCAGGACGCTCTCCTGCCCTCCGTCGAGCGCGGCGAAGTCCTCTTGATCGGCATGACGACCGAGAACCCGGGGTTTTGCGTGAATGCAGCACTGCTCTCGCGCGTGACCGCTTTTGAGTTCTTTCCCGTGCCGGAGGAAGAACTCCTCAAAATACTCAATAAAGCCATCGGCGATGTCGAGCGCGGGGTGGGTCATTTGAATATCGTCATGACGCCCGAGGCTGCGGCGCACCTGGCGCGCCAGTCGGGAGGCGATGCGCGGCGTCTTTTGAACGCCCTTGAGATCGCCGCGCTGACGACGGCGGCGGACGCGAACGGCCGGCGGCATGTGAACCTTTCCGTCGCCGAAGAATCGATGCAGCGCCGCCAGATTCGCTACGACAAAAAGTCCGACGATCATTATGACCACATATCCGCTTTCATTAAATCCATCCGCGGCACCGATCCCGACGCCGCTTTGTACTGGATGGCGAAGATGCTTGAGGCGGGCGAGGACCCGCGCTTCATCGCCCGGCGAATTTTGATCGCCGCCTCCGAGGACGTGGGCAACGCCGATTTCCGCGCTTTGCTCGTCGCCGAGGCGGCGTTTCGCGCGGTTGAGGTGCTGGGCATGCCCGAGGCGCGCATTGCGCTGGCGCAGGCGGTCACTTTCGTCGCCAGCGCCCCCAAGTCCAATGCCGCTTATCTTGCCATCGACAAGGCAAGCGCTGAGGTCCGCGAGGGTCCCGCGCGAGAAGTGCCGCCGGCGCTGCGCGCCGGGGGAAAAGACGCGCAATTGGGAGGCCGCGGCAAAGGCTATGAATATCCGCACGACTTCCCGGGCCACTGGATTGCTCAGGAGTATATGCCCAATCCCGTTCGTTTCTACGAGCCCACGCAAGAAGGCGACGAGAAGCGCATCGCCGAGCGCTTGAAGTCCTTGAGGTTGGCGCAAAAATAACTATGTGTTTTTTGGATGCCGATGCTTCACTCTAACGGCGTTGCGCCCCAGGCCCATATCAATAGGAATAAAGTGGCGAATTGCTCATTCTGGAAGGCGGTCTCGGTCAGAGACATGATGAGAAAGGCCGCGACGGATGAAACCGACCAAAGCGCGCGTCTGCCGTGATCGGCGCGCGCGGCGATCCCGGCGCGCGCGGCCAAGGAGGCGCAGAGGATGAGGAGAGCGAGCAACCCCGCCAGTCCGCGTTCCGCGAGCTGGTGCAGGTAAAGATTGTGCGCGCTCGCCCAGTTCCTCTGGCCGTCGAGCGAGCCGGCATAATAGCTTGCGAACATGCGCTGATAGCCGCCGGGGCCGACGCCCGTCAGGGGGTGATCGCGGAACATCCGGATCGCGGCGTCCCATAGAACCCACCGCGCCTGCTGAGGGTGGCTTGGATCGTAAGGCGCGAACAGCGAACTCAAGGTCCGGTCTTGTTGCGGGAGGAATTCCCATGCGCCGCAGACGGCCGCGATGATGAGCAGCGCCGGCACGACCCAGCGCCGCGCGCGCGGCTCAAAAAGCAGCATCGTCAAAAAGCCCGCAAAAGCGGCGAACAGGGCCATGCGTGTTTGGCTTAATGTGAGAGCGGCGAAAACGACGGCGGTAAAAAGCATAGCCGCTGCGCGCTCGGCTCGAGAGCTGGGGCGAAAGAGCGCGCAGGCGCCGCCTAAAGTCGCCAGCGCCATCTGTTCGCCGAACACGACGGGATGGACGAAGGCATGTGAGCGAACCATCATTAAGTCCGCCCGGCCGCTGAAGAGGGCTTGGCCGATACCGTAGAGCGCGATCATGCCGAAGGATGCTCCGAGCGCTTGCCTGATGGGCGCTTTGGGCTCGAGCGTCAGCGCCGCCACAAACAAGCCGAGAGACCAGAGCCGATGAAAATCCTTGATCACATCGCGCAGGCAAGCTGTCGGCGCGGATGAGAACACGGCCGCAAGCAGGCTGACGGCGGCGTAGAGGAGCATGGCGATGAGCGCCGGTTGTCGGCACCACGCGTCGACGATGCGCCGCGCGTCGGCGCGCGCGCGCAGCAGGAGTACTACGCTGAGGCAAGCAAGAGCCAAGTTCGTCGCGGCGATGGAAATAGGCAGGACCAGCGCGCAAAGAGCCAGAGTGGCGGCGACGGGAGAAAGGGGCATGATCGCGATGGGTCATTCTAATATACTACGGATTGCTCCGGTTGCGCTCCTCCGGCCATTGTAAAAATTAGATTAAAATAGGAAGGGGTCCATTGACAAGCCCGCGGTCCCCGCCTAAACTATCCCCACTGAGGAGATTCTCCATGGATACACAGCCCAAGATTCCCACGCTCAAGGACACGCAGAAGCCTCAGTTGAAGATCAAGGGCCTCGGCGCCGCGACTTTGATTGAGCGCCTGAAACAGTTTAAGAAGAAAGACCTGGCCTTCATTCTGGCCGGACTGGGCACCTTATTCATGGCCCCTCTCGCCGAGCACTTCATGATGGCGCCCGAGAGCGGCGACGCGACGCTCCAGCAGGGCTGGGGCAAAGGCAGCTCGGGCAGCGGCATTTTCGGCGGCGGCGGCAGCCCCTACGAGAGCGGCAGCAACGGCATCGCCTCGGGCGGCCCCATCGGCGGCGGCGGCGACATCATTACACCTCTCAATGTGCGCGACCCCAGCGCTCTCATCATGGGCCCCGGGTTGGTTCAGCAGCCTCCGGTGGGATCCGCCGTGCCGCCGACGCCTCCGGCATCGACCAGCCAGACGGACTACAAAGACGCTCTTGCCGCCGCCGCCGCGCGCGGCGGCTCGGCGGCCATGAAGCGTTCGCCTCTGCCGGTCCCCAAGGTCGCGCTTAACGGCTCGTCTCTGCGCGGCCTCGGTGTCGCCAGCGGCGGCAGCAGCGCTTCGAGCAGCCTCGGCCCCATCAACAGCGGCGCCAACACGCCTCAGACGGGGACAGGGGGAGGGGGTCTCAATCTGGTGCGTTCCACGCCCAATTTTAAAGGCGCGGCGGGGGCTCGCGGTCCGAACAGCCCGCAGGATCTTGACGCCACGAAGAAGGCGGGGAACAATGCCGGGGATGCTTTCTCGCGCACGGGGAGCGCTTTGCAGAATCTCAACGATGCGTCCAAGGAGCAAATTCCGGCCGGCGGCGCTGGTTTTGGGGGCAGTGGGCAGGGAGGCGCTTCGGCTAATGACAAAGCGCCGAGCGGCAGCGGGCCTGGGGGGAGCAAGAGCGTGGGGGAGTCGCTCGACTTTCTTGAGGAGAAGGAGAGGAGGATGGAGGCGATCAAGCTCAAGGCTAAAAAAGCGGAGCTTGAAGATGGACAGCTTGTGTGGTTGGGAATTCGCAACAAAATGTATGAGGGACTCGGGAAGGGAGTGGGTGACGAGATTTCTAAGGCGGCGGGTAAATTAGTAGCCTGGCCGCTTGACCCAGATAATTGGGTCAAGCCCCCAGTTCCCGCTACTTTTCAGTGTCCTGGACATTGGGAGGGGGATCCTTCCAAATTGACGGAGGCTGATATTAAAGGGAAGAAGTGTGATGGAAAGGATACGGAAAAGCAATGTTTCTCGCAGGGCCCTCCTTACCACTACTATCCAACTGGAAGTGGCCATGATTCAAAAAGTGTTCTATGTTTTAAAAATCTCCCACCCAAAGATTCTTCTTCAACACCCCCGGCCGAGACCCCGCCGGATGATTTCCCTAAGGCAGCTAGTTTGACCGCTGATTCGTTGGGCGGCTATTGTGAGAAAATTGATCTCGAATGCGATAATCTAAGGCCCAAGGTTGTTTCAAATCAGCAAACAAATGGTACGGGCACCCCGCAATCTATAGATGTGCCGATCGATGAGCATGATTGCACTGTGATTAAAAGTCTAAAACCAAAAGTTGGCACAGTGATTGCGGTATCCGACGCGTTGTTTAACACAAAAGACACGGGATATTGTGGTGCAGAATCTCTGAGAGATGTACCTGATACGGGAAAATCCGTTCATGAATCCAGTAAGGAGGTTGTGGAGGAACTCTTAAATCTCAAATCAGGAGCTGTTAATGAGAT
>CAZGVK010000101.1:0-37619 GCA_964529095.1 uncultured Elusimicrobia bacterium | reverse complement strand
GCGAAGGGAAATCTTCGCGTTTCTCCTCAATGTCTTTCTGTTTTTTCTCCAGCTCAGCCATCTCGTCTTTTTTTTGCCTGCGGAACACGCGTAGAGCGCCCAACTCCCGCGCGCTGCCGAGATCGGGGTCGACGGCTTCCCTGAGCGGGACCCGGCCGACGAAGAAGCCCTCCGCCCATTGACTGTAATTGTGTCCAAAGGCGACGGCCTCAAAAAATGCTTGGGGACCTTGGTCGAAGGCTGAGGAGTAATTCTTAACATCAGCAATGTTAAGGCGAGAGTAGTCGTTATCTGCGTTAAGAATCTCGGAATATTTTTCCGGAGCCGCCCGCTTAAGAATCTTAAAGTAGAGAACTTCCGTCTTAAAGCCGCGCATCTCGGAATCGATCGTGTAGTAGCGGCCCGCGTACATATCATAGATATGTTGAAACTCATGAGCTAAGACAGCGCCGACGAAGATCGGGTCGATGGCACGAACAGCAGGAGTCATGCCAACTTTCTCCGGTTTGTCATACTCGCCGGGCACCGCAAAGGCTAACGCGTCGGGCATATCTTCATTAACTATTTTCTTGCCGTCGTTGAGGAAGCGGACCACCGTCGGCAAGATGTGCGCGGTCTCTGATCCCCCCGCTTTCACCACCGACTGCGACAATATGTCGTACATCGCGGCCAATCCCGGCAATGAGTCAGCCGGAACATCGTTCTTTTTAAGAAACAAGATAAAGGTCGCTTTGCTTGCCAGCGGACCGCGCACGGCCTGCGAATTCAATGAGTCTAAAAATCCTAGCTCTTTATGAAGCGCGAGGGGGTTGGGGATGTCTTGCGCGGCGACGGCATCTGCCGCTTGGCCATCAAAAATCGCAGCCCAATCCACTGATGCGTGGCCAATGTTGCCGACTAAGGCCGCGACCTTCTCTGCGGCTGCGCGGATCTGCCGAGGATCGCCGAGCTGTAAGGCCTTGCGCATAGCAGCGGCAGACGAAACGACGCCTTGTCCCCAAACGGCGGCGAGCAGCGCGTCATCGCCAGGGCTCTGAGCTTTCGAACCCATCATCGCGCTGAATTTGTCCTTAAGCCAATTCTCGCCGCTTTCAATATTCGCGGCGCGTGCGTTTGCGTCAAGCTTCTTCCACGCAACGGCGTCGAGACCGTCGAGCGCATTCTTGCGCAAGTACGCCTGGTAGCGGAAAAAGTGAATGTGCTTGGGATCGTCGAAGCCTTCGGCGGTCTTGGCTTCAAGCTTAAGCGGCGACTCATCTGCGATTCTAAAATTCGCCGCGGCGACCGGTGTCTGGCCAGCCATGGAAAAATTCGCCGACGCTGCGAAAAAGAAGGTCAACAAAAGGATCGGGGTTTTCATAGGGGGCGGCCTCTCGGAAGCAGTGTAGACCACGGATGCTTAAATGTCAATGCTTGCACGCAAGCTCGCCGCGCTTCGTTTCGGAACGCCTTACTCCGTCGGGCCCCCAGGGCCGTCGTCCTTATGGCGAAATTCCAGTCGAATCGGCAGGGTATTTACTTTTTTATAGTAGTGGTATAAAATAGTTTATATGAAAATAATCCGCCGTTGCTTCGAGGAACTTGTAAAGGAGCTCGGACGGTCGGAAATATCCATTCTGTTGGGACCACGGCAAGTTGGGAAGACCTTCCTCCTCCGCGAGCTGCAAAAGAAGGCCCGCAGGGTCGGGCTCAGAACTCGGTACTACAACCTGGAGATACCCTCAGACTTAAGGACATTCAACAAGACCGACGCCGAAGTGTTCCGCCTTCTCACCGATAAGGTGGATGTCGTCTTCATAGACGAGTTCCATTATTTAAAGAACGCCTCGAAGATATTCAAAGCCATCTTCGACAGCCGCAAGAAGGTCAAGATCTTCGCCTCGGGATCATCTTCGATCGAGATCCATAAGCACCTTAAGGAAAGTCTCGCGGGAAGAAGGCTTGTGACGAGGATCTCTCCGCTCAGCCTCGATGAATTCAACCAGAGCAGACCGGAACACGCGGCGGCCAAGCGCTACGAGGAGTACCTCGCCTATGGCGGCTTGCCTGGACTTTTGCATGTCCCCGATTCGTCGTCCAAAATCAGACTTCTCGATGAGCTTCTGGCGACCTACATCCAAAAGGATGTGAAATCCCTGATCAGGGAAGAGAACATCAGGGCCTTCAATAATCTGATCTACTTGTTGGCTGAAAACCAGGGCTCACTCATATCCGAAAATAGCCTGTCGCGCGAAATCGGCTTGACCGCCGCCACAGTCAACAAACATCTTTCTATCTTGGAGAATACCTATGTATGCCACCCCGTCCACTCCTATTCGCACAGTCTTGGAAACGAACTAAAAAAATCCAAGAAGACCTATTTTTATGATCTCGGAATAAGAAACGCGCTGTTGAAAGACTTCGGTTCGCTGCGGCACAGAAGCGACCGCGGCATTCTTCACGAGTCTTTCGTTTTCTTGCAACTGGCTTGCGCCCTCAAGCCAAATATGGAAATCAAGTTTTGGAGAAACAAGTTGGGGCAGGAAATCGACTTCGTCGTCTTAAAGGACAGAAAGCCATTTCTCATCGAGGTCAAGACGACGCTCTCCAGCCGCGAAATCCCCCCGGCAATGAAGGCCTTCCTCTCGCACTACCCGGAAACACTGGGATCGATCGTCTTTTCCGAGAACATGGTCGGCGAAGAGGAGTTCATGGGGAAAACGGTCCGCTTTGAACTTTTAGCGTCCGCTTCAAAGAGTATCCAAACGCTTATGACGGCATGATGCATCAGGGCAAGGGCCAGAGCGGCCCTTGCGCTCGGCCGCGGCGTGATCGGCCCCCGACAACAATCCATTCACGCGGTCGTTGTGGAGCATCATGACCGCAAACGCCATCGGGTCGAGAACTGATTTCTTCGCCTCGTCCTCCGAGATGCCCTTGTGCTTGCGCAATTCGAAATACTGCGCGACATAGTCCTTGGTCTTCACGTTCGACGCGATGATCGACAGCCACTAAGAGAGCATCGCGGCCTCTCGGAAGCAGAGCAGACCCCGCATGCTTAAATATCAATGCTTGCACGCAAGCGCGAATCCCTGAAATAAATCAATCACCGCATAAGAGACTTATCTCCCGAGAGCGACTCAAGGCGCTTGCGCGCTGTTTCGAAAGGAGCACTTCCACTCTGGGCGCATTTAAGCACCTCCAGGTAAAGAGGTGCCGCCTCCTTCGACTTGTCTTCGAGTTCGAGCAGCAAACCAAGACGCAGCAGCCCAGCCAAACGAGCGCTGTCATCCTGGGGCGACAAAGCGCGCAGTTGCCCGTAGGCGTTTTTTGCTTCTTCCATTTTTTTGCGCCGTTCCTGTACGCGGCCGAGCGCGTACAGCGCCTTCAGCCGCTCATTGCCGCCAGCCGCGCGCGCGTAGGCGCTGGCCGCACCCTCAAGATCAACGCGGTCTTCGCGTAACTTGGCGATCTGCGCCCAAGCCCAGGACGCCTTCTCATGCGCGGGGAATTTTGCCGCGAACCCGCGCCAGGCCCGTTCTGCATTAAGGTCCTTGGCGATCTTAGAAAGAGCCATCGCTCGGTTATAGGCCGCGTTAGCGGCGTCTGCATCCGTGCCGCCAACCTGCGCGTAGGCCGCGGCGGCAAGCGCCATATTGCCCGCTTCGTAAAGAAGGGCGCCCAAGCTCATCGCGGCGGCGCGCGCGCGAGGATGGCGCGGGTGAAGCTTGAGGAAAGTCCCATACGCGTCGACGGCCTCCCCATTGCGACGGAGTTGACGCAACGACTCTGCCTGGTAGAATCGAGCCGCGCCGCTATTGACGTCATGCGGATTGTCCTCGATATGTTTTCGGAATAGGCGCTCGGCCGCATCCCAGTCCTGCTGTTTGTAGGCTTTCACTGAAAGTTCCCAGCGGATTTGGGCCGCCAATTGATGATTGGGATACTTCAAGACAAGCGCCGGGAGTTCCGGATCTTCTTTATTATTCTGCCAGGTTGCAACGAGCAGCAGTCCTTCAATCTCCTTGGTTTTTGTTCCGGCGGATGATCCGCCGAGGTATTTCTTATAGAGCGGAATTGCCTCTGCCCAGCGCTTCTTGTTGTAGTGAACCTGCGCCATCAAGAGCAGCGCTTCGCGCTCGGCCTCTTTAGCCTCGGACGTGCGTCCCATTTGCCGATAATGCTCAAGCGCACGCTCGGATTTTCCAAGTTCGGTGTATAACTGCCCCAATTGCAGATGGGCGTCGGCGGCATAGGCTGAGGCCGGATAACGGAGGGCCAAGTCCTCGAATACACCTGCGGCATCCTCGGGCCGAGAAAGCTTCTTGAGGCACAGGCCGCGCTGATACAAAGCCTGGGCGCGCAAAAGGCTGCCGGAAAAATTCGCGGAAAATTTCGCATAAGCCCGTTCGGCCTCGTCGAGCTTCTGCGAACGCAGAAGGATGTTCGCCTCAGACATCGCAATTGACTCACGCAGCTCAAGCAGGCCCCACTTCTCCGCCTCATCGCCGGCGCGCAGCAGAGTGTCACGCGCCCGGTCAGCGCGTCCCTGGCTATCCCAGTCTGCGGCGATTGCAGCAAGAGCGTACGCCTTGACCGGCGAGTGATGGCCCGAGGCGGACACCGCGCGATAATGCTCGGCCGCCTCGTCCTTAAGGCCGATGCGCTGCTCGGCGGCGGCGCGCCAAATCTGAGCCAGCGCCAGCCAGCGGTTCGTCGTACCCGCCGCGTCAACCTCCGGTACCAGCTTAAGAGTGGCTTCATCGAGCCCAAGGGAGGCGAGCGCTGCCCCGATTAGATGCAGAGCTTTGCTTTTCAACTCCGGATCGTCGCCCTCCGCTAAAGGTTTCAAGAATCGGACGGCCCGCGAGGCCTCGCCACGGCGCAAGTGCAAAGCGCCCGCGGCCAGATCAACCTCGCCATTTTCAGGGCGCGCCGGATAGCGCTGACGAAAGTCATACGCCTCCGCGAGGGCGGCCTCGACGCGCCCTTCATCGAGAGCCGCGCGCAGCCTCCCCAAAGCCTCCTCAGCCGAAGACGAGGCCAAAGGAGGAACGTAGGGCTCGTCGGCCTCAATAGGCGTATTGGCCTCGTTTTCCGCCGACGCATCATCGGACTGGCGCGGAACGCGCAACTCGAGCGTGCGCCGCGCATCATCCTGAAAATGAAGCTCGCTCATGACCGCCTGCGCCTCCGTATTAAACGAATTCCAGCCATCGCGCGCGGGCGCATCTGCGCTCGACTTGGCGTGCGACGGCGCCGCGACAAACACGCACAAAATGACGGCGCGCATGAACTCAAGCGTAGGCCCCGGGCTCTGGACGCCGGCGCGCATATTACAAAGCCCTGACGAGGGCGTCTACGAAGGAGCCCGCGGTGGGCCAACGGTCCTCGGGGCGCGGTGCGAGAGCGCGCGCGATGACTGTATCCACTCCGGTATTTAAGCCCGGCGACACCGCCGAGGGCAGACGGTACATATTCTGCGCCTTGAGCATCAGGCCACCGGTCGGGAAAGGCCGGGCCCCGGCGAGGATCTCGTAAGCGCAGACGCCGAGCGCGTATACGTCCGCCGAGGGCGTCACGACACCCTGCTCCTGCTCGGGCGACATATAGGCAGGGGTACCGGCAATCTCGATCTTCGACAAAGTCGATAACACTTCCTGCACGCGCCGCGCGATGCCGAAATCCATGACCTTCGACATTCCGCCGTTGATCATCACATTGCCGGGCTTGAGATCCTGATGCACGATACCCTGGCCGTGCGCGTAGTCAAGAGCCGAGGCGATCTGCCTGAGGAACACGACGGCCTCCACAGGCTTCACGGGCCCGCGCCCCAGCTTCTCAGAAAGGCTTTCGCCAGGCACGCGCTCAAAAACGAGGAACAAATCCTTCGCCTCTTCGCAAATCGCATGGATTTCAACGATGTGCGGGTGCTTGAGCACCGCGACAGTGCGGGCTTCCTTTATGAAACGGGCGCGCTCACGCGGGTTCCCGGCAACTTCCGGATGCAACTTCTTGAGCGCTACGGTTCTCTGCAGACTCAGGTCTATGGCCTCATAGACTATGCCCATCCCCCCCGAGCCCAAGGTCCTCATGATGCGAAATCCTTTGGGCTCCGCCTCAGCGCGCATCGACACAAGAACCTCGTGATCTTCTTTTCTCAGAGCCAGACGCACAGAAGATTCGTCACGCCGATGAAACAGCGCGAATGAGAAAAACAGCAAGGCCGCGGCCGTAGCGCCGAACCAGACGGGCCCGCGGCGGGCGCTCGGCGCTCCGCCGCCGCGCGCGGCGAGCGCCCCCTGGTAAAGGGCATCGAACTGCGAGTCGAATGCCGCGGCACGGGCGAGGTCGGCAAGTTCCTCCGCGCCGCGTCCCATCGCGCTCAACGCAGCGGCGCGCGCGAGATAGGCCGGAGCATCTTTGTTATTGAGAGCGAGCGCGCGGTCGGCCTCAACGAGGGCCTCCTGCGGCCGGCCCAGGTCGGTGAGGTTTCGAGAAAGCAGGCGCAAAGATCGCGCGTCGCGCGGCTCCAGGGCAAGAGCGCGCTTGGCGTCCGCGATTGAATCAGCGTAGCGCCTGAGCAGGCGTCGCGCGAGCGCGCGCAGGCGGAAGCTCGAGCTGTCACCCGGAACTTCCGCAATGTGACGGGTCAAAGCCGACTCGGCTGAGGCATAGTCCTTGATGGCAATCTTGCTTGCGGCGTCGCGCAGGACATTCGCATTCCGGATGGCGGAGACGGTGCCGAGCTCGGCGGGCGAAGCCGTCGCCGGACCGCGCGCGCTCGCGCTGGGGAGAGCGGCAAAGGAGATCGGGGAGGCGAGAACGGTGCCATCGTCTGAACGCATTCCCGCCATGAGTTCGGCGATGCGTTTATTGACGGTCTTCAAGTCAATGCCTGCTCGCGCGGGCGCTGTGAACTCTATGAAGGAAAGAAGGGCGGGATCCTTGGGGTTCTTTTCCAAAGCCGCGAGCGCGTATTCGCGCGCCGCCACCGTATTTCCGGCCGCCGCAAGCCGCTCCACCTCGCCGCGGTCTCGCGCGATCTGCGCTGTCGCCGGCGGCGGAACGACGGACGGGTTCAGGTTCGCGCGCGCTTCCGCGGGGGGCGGCGCCGTCGCCGGAGATTTCGGCGTCGGGGCAGGCTGGGGTTCGGCGGGGATGTCGGAATTGATGCTGGGAAGGAATTCGTCCAGATCACCACTCTCGCCCACAATCGGAGTCTTGGGAGTCTCGGATGTCTGCGCGCTCACCGCTAATGCCTGCAGGGAATACGCACAGAGAATAATCGGAAGCAAATAATATCGTCGGATCATGAAAATCTCAAACGGAGTGTAGCCCCTGTCCATAAAACTGTCAAGGCTGGAATTTAGATTTTCTAGGCCCAATGGCGCAATGGATCTGGGCCTATTGCTTGCCTCTTACCAGGCCATAAGCCTCAGGAACTATTTCAGCTAGCCGCATACAATCTATTTGTCGGAACAGTGATCGGACAGGAGATAACCCCATGAAAACGAACCGGCTGATGCCGTTGCTGACCTCGGTCTACTTCTCGGCCATGCTCACTTCAAGCCTCGCCCCCTTCCAAAGCAGCGCAACGCTCGCAGCCGCCTTTAATCCGTCGGCTGCGCAGGAAGCCTTCGGCCTCGCCGTGAACAACATGGATGCCTCCGGTTGGCCGGAAACCGTGCGCATCAGCGCTCCGATAATCGCCGCGCTCCAATCCAATTCCTCGGCACAAGAAGATTGGATTGCCAGAATGATTGTGGAGACAGAGGTCATCTCTAACCCAGGCGAAAATACTCCGACTCCAGCGAGTATCTCCACGGCGCTTTGTAGATTTTTTGAGTTATGCGGCCAAGACCGATTGGAACGGTTTCCTCTGCATACAATCCGAGCAACGATCAGCCCTGATAATAATTATTATTTTTCTCTCCCTCTTGAAAAAAATTCCAAAGACATCCTCATCATGGTGTTCCGGCCTGATATCCGGTACTACTATTTAACCGACAAAACGGGCATGCTAAAGAAAGCCGCCTTTTCCAGTCGGGCACAAGGCGGCGTCAACTCTCTTCCAAATGAGACCGCTGAAAAAGATTTCAAGAAGGAGCTCGCTATATTCATGAAGGCCGTTGTCTTCCCTCCGGCCGAGGCCGCAGCCCCCGGCAACAGCTAGCGCTCCGCGAAAGAGAAAAAACAGCGAGGAAAAATGGGATAATACGCCGGTATGGCTCAAGTTCTCTGCAATCCCATAAAAGACGCTGTCTCCGCTGTAGATCACGCCCAACGCATAGCGCTTCCGAAGACGCCGATTCTCCTCACGACGGCCACGCCGTGGGAAACCCGGCCGCTTGCCGGCGCCCTGAAATTGAAATCGACGGATGGCGGCCGCTATGAGGGAATCGTGGGCGGCCGCCGTGTCACGCTCATCAAGACCGGCATTGGCGCGTCTGCGACAACCGCCGCGCTCAACGGCGTCAACGACAACGGCTGGTTGCTCGTCATCAGCGCCGGACTATGCGGGAGCATGCAAAAAGACGTCCGCCACGGGGATATCGTGGCCGACGTTCGCGAGACAGAGCTTGAATTTGTTTCCCCGCTCAAAGAAACGGCGACGGCATTGGCACTCCCCTTCCACTTCGGTAAAATCCTGCACACCAACATCGTCTTGAAGCCCGCCGCCAAGCGCGCGCTGGGCTCAGAACAGCGCGTCATTGCCTGCGACATGGAAACCGCTGCGGTTCGCCGCTGGGCTGACGGGAAATTTCACGCGATCGCCGTTCGCGTGGTTCTTGATGATCTCGACGAAGAGCTTCCCTCCGACGCTCCCGAAGGCACGAGCGTCGCAACGCTGTCCCGCTTTGCTCTCACCCACGCATCTTCGTTGCCCTCCTTAATGCGCATCGGCTGGAGATCTTCCCGCGCGATGAAAATCCTATCCCGCTACCTCGCGGCGTATTTGGGGTCGCTTTGAGCTTGAGCCTCGAACGCGCGCTGAAAAAAAACACCGCGGCGGTCGATGCCGCGATGGAAAAGCTTCTCGCTCCCGCCATCAATCTGCCTGAGACCATCCGCCAGGCGATGCGCTACTCGCTCTTCGCAGGCGGCAAGCGCCTGCGTCCGACCTTGGTTCTAGAAGCCGCCGAGTGTTGCGGCTTATCCGCCAAGAAGGCTCTCAAGACCGCCGCCTCCATGGAGATGATCCATACGTATTCTTTGATCCATGATGACTTGCCGGCGATGGATGACGACGATCTGCGGCGCGGCAAGCCCACCAATCACAAGGTGTTCGGCGAGGCGATGGCGATCTTAGCCGGCGACGGTCTGCTGACGAAAGCTTTTGCGGCCGCTGCGGAGAACGCGTCTGATCTCAAGCTCACCGGCCCAACAGCCGCTGAATTAATACGCCTCATCGCCCTCGGCGCCGGCGCCGAGGGCATGGTGGGCGGACAGGTCGCCGATCTGGCGGCAGAGGGTCTCTCCAGGAAAAAGCTCTCAAAAGCAACCGCTGCTAAAATGCTCGAAGCGGTGCACCGGCGCAAAACCGGCGCTTTGATCGTCGCCAGCTGCGAAGCGGGCGCGGTCCTTGCCGGCGCATCCCCGGCCAAACGCGCGGCATTGCGCTCTTACGGAGACTGCGTGGGCCTCGCCTTCCAAATCACCGATGACGTGCTCGACGTGGTGGGCGATAAGAAGAAACTCGGGAAAAGCGGCAGCGACCGCGACAACGACAAGCTGACCTACGCCGCCCTGTACGGGGTGGACGGCGCTCGCGCCAAGGCCCGCGCGCTCGTTGAAATGGCGCACGCGC
Organism: uncultured Elusimicrobia bacterium; assembly: GCA_964529095.1. Classification (GTDB taxonomy): domain Bacteria; phylum Elusimicrobiota; class Elusimicrobia; order UBA1565; family UBA9628; genus GWA2-66-18. The sequence continues at coordinate 27,829 of CAZGVK010000101.1, read as the reverse complement.
ATTTAAAGCCTTTTGGAACGCGCGCGTCCATGCTGCACGAGCTGGCCGACTACATCATCGCACGGGATCAATGAACATGGATAGACTCAAAGGCATCAATAATCCGGCGGACCTCAAAAAGATTCCCCTCAGCGAGCTCCCCCAGGTTGCCGCGGAAGTTCGCGCGTTTATCCTTGACACCGTCTCAAAACTCGGGGGCCACCTCGCCTCAAGCCTCGGCGCCACCGACATCACCGTCGCTTTGCACTACGCCTTCGATACGCCCAAGGACAAGCTCGTCTGGGACACCGGACATCAGACTTACGGCCACAAGATACTAACCGGCAGACGCGAAAAGATGGCCACCATCCGCCAGTTCGGCGGGCTGTCGGGATTCATCAAGCGTACGGAGTCGGAATACGACACCTTCGGCGCGGGCCACGCCTCGACGGCCATCTCCGCCGCGCTCGGCATGGCGGTCGCGCGCGACCTCAAAGGCGAGAAGAACAAGGTCGTGGCGATCGTCTCCGACGGCTGCATGACCGGCGGAGAGGCCTACGAAGGCTTGCAGAACGCGGGTCAAGTGCAGACCGACATTATCGTTGTACTCAACGACAACCAGATGTTCATCTCCAACCGTGTCGGCGCTTTGGGCACCTTCCTCTCTAAGCTGCTGACCTTGGGCGCCGTGCGCGACGCCGAGCACTCGGTCAAAAAATTCCTGGCCCGTTTTCAGTTCTGGGGCGGGATCATCCTGCGCGTGGCCAAGCGCGCAAAAGTCCTTCTGTTTCCGGGCATGCTTTTTGAAGAGATGGGATTTACCTACTTCGGTCCGGTGGACGGCCACGACGTGGAGCAGCTCGCGACGGTGTTCAAGCACGTCAAGCAATTGAAGGGCCCCATTCTCGTGCACTGCGTTACGAAGAAGGGCAAGGGCTACCCCGCCGCCGAGGAGGACCAGTACACTTGGCACGGCCCGGGCAAGTTCGATGTGGCCACCGCGAAATTTCTCAAGACGCCGGTGACGAAGGCGCCGCCGCCCACCTATACGGCCGTGTTCGGCAAGTCAATCCTGCGCGAAGCCGAAAACGACCCGCGCATCGTCGGCATCACCGCCGCGATGCCGGAAGGAACCGGCATGGACAGTTTCCGCGACCGCTTCCCGAAGCGCTACTTCGATGTGGGCCTGGCCGAGCAGCACGCGGTGACCTTCGCCGCCGGCCTCGCCGCCGAAGGCTACCGCCCGATCGTGGCGATCTACTCGACCTTCCTCCAGCGCGCGTTTGACCAGATCGAACACGATGTCTGCCTGCAAAAGCTCCCGGTAATTCTGTGCCTCGACCGCGCCGGCCTCGTCGGCGAGGACGGCCCCACCCACCACGGCGTCTTCGATTACTCCTATTTGCGCATGATCCCGGGCATGACGATCATGGCACCGGCCGATGAGAATGAACTGCAAAATATGTTGCGCACCGCCATCGAGCTCAACGCTCCGGCTGCAATCCGCTATCCCCGCGGCGCCGGCGTCGGCGTTGCCATCGAAAGCGAACCGAAAGCCCTGCCCGTGGGCAAAGGCGCGCGTCTGAAGGATGGGACGGATCTAACCTTGCTCGCCATCGGCAACCGCGTGCATCCCGCCCTTGAGGCCGCTCAGATTCTTGAGGACAAAGGCTGGTCGGTGGGCGTGGTCAACATGCGCTTCGTCAAACCAATCGACGTCGATCTGCTGAAAGAATGCGCTGCCAAGACCCCGCGCTTGGTCACCATCGAAGACAACGTGATCTCAGGCGGCTTCGGCTCGGCTGTTCTCGAGGCGCTGACCCCCGGTCGCGCCGAGGTCCTCCGCCTGGGCATTCCGGACTCATTCGTCGAGCACGGTTCGCCTTCCCTCCTCTATGACGCCGTCGGCCTCTCCTCGACCAAGATCGCGGAGCGCGTCGCCGCATGGCTTCCTCAAAAATTCCGCGCCGCCGTTCCACCTTAGGGAGAATATCCATGACCGCTTCAGCCCCCTCTCAAATCCGCATCGAGAAGCTCGTGATCGCGAAAATTCGCGGCTTCTGCGCCGGCGTCGTGCGCGCCATCGAAGTCGTCGAGCGCGCCCTCGATCTGTGCGGCGGGAAGGTCTATGTCCGCCACGAAATCATCCACAATCGCTACGTGGTCGATGAGCTCCGCCAGAAAGGCGCGGTGTTCGTCGAGGATCTTGCCGAGGTCCCGAACGGCTCCTGGCTGATCTTTTCCGCCCACGGCGTGGGCCCCGACGTCGTCGCAACGGCCCGCGAGCGGAAACTTAAAATTATCGACGCGACCTGCCCTCTCGTCACCAAGGTCCACCTTGAGGCGATCGCGTTGGCCAAACAGGACTACACGATCGCTCTTATCGGCCATCGCGATCATGTCGAGACCATCGGCACGCTCGGCGAGGCGCCCGAACACATGATCGTCGTCGGCTCCGTCGCAGAAGCCGAGACGATCACCGTCCCGAATCCGGAAAAGATCGCCTACCTGACGCAGACCACTTTGTCGCTCGATGACACGCGCGAGATTGTCGCGGTACTCAAGCGCCGCTTCCCCAAGCTCGGCGCGCCCAAGAAAGACGATATCTGCTATGCCACGCAAAATCGCCAGAACGCGGTCAAAGCGATGGTCCCGTCCATTGACCTGCTCCTCGTGCTCGGCGCTCCGAACAGCTCAAACTCCAACCGCCTTGTCGAGGTTGCGCTGGCCAAGGGCGTCAAATCGCGTCTCATCGAACGCGCCGCCGACATCAACGACGACTGGCTTGCGGACGTCAAGACTCTCGGCCTGACGAGCGGCGCCTCGGCCCCTGAAGTTCTTTTGCAAGAAGTCGTCACCCTCTGCAAGAACCGCTACGGGGTGCAGATCATCGAGGAGCTGGAGACCGTCGAGGAAAATGAGCACTTCGGCCTGCCCGCCGAGCTCAATATGATGATCAAGGAGAAAAGATCATGACAATGCCGTTGACGCTGACCTTGACTGAAGAACTCTTGATCGAGAAAACGTTGCCGACCAAGACAAATATCACGGAGCTGGATGTCCCAAGCGAGAAAATAGATCTTGCGCGCATCCCTAAACGCGCCCCACCCTCCAAGGGCATGTGCCTGCGCTGCGGCGAGAACAAGCCCATCAACCGCCTGATGCTCTGCTACCCGTGCTGGGTCAAGTCCGCGCTCGAGAAGGACGGCTGGAAGGAAGGCATGCCGCATCCTGAGTCATGCGGCTGCGAAGGCATCAACGGCCACCCTGACCGGAAATCCTCCGGCAACTGAGGGCTGGGGTTGGCGCAATAATAAATGCGCCCGCCTTCAGGCGAGGCCTCTACTTGAAGATGTTCTTGCGATAATGCATGAGTTCCGAGATTGATTCATGCACGTCTGCGACCGAAAGGTGCTGCTTGCTCTTGGAGTAGACGTACTTCATCTCCGGGTACCAGCGCGCCACAAGCTCCTTGATCGAGGAAACGTCGATCGAGCGATAATGGAAGTAGTCGTGCAGACGCGGCATGAACTTGACCAGGAAGCGACGGTCTTGGCCGATCGTGTTGCCGCACAAAGGCGACTTGCCCGGCGCGCACCAGGCCGACAGAAAAGCAAGGGTCTGCAGTTGGGCGTCGAGAACGGTGACGGATGAATCACGGCAGCGCTGGCTGAGGCCTGATTTGCCGTGCTGCTCGACGCACCACGGATCCATGCCATGCAGGATGTCGTTGGACTGGCCAATCGCGAGGCAGGGCCCCTCCGCGAGGACCTTCAGTTCCCCGTTGGTAACGACGGTGGCGATCTCGAGGATGAAGTCCTTTTCAGGATCGAGGCCCGTCATCTCCAAATCAAGCCAAACCAGATTCTTTTCGTCGAAAGACGCCATGCATCATGATATCAAAATTTTTTTGCTCAGTTTTCTTGACAGGCTCGCCTATGTCTGTTAAACTTCGGCGGTGCCGGGATTAAATCCCGGACGGAGGACTTATGAATAATCGTTTGGGCGCTGTCGCCGTGATACTCGTGGCCGCATTCTCCGCAGGTGCCTGCGCGGGCAAGGCAAAAACGTCGCCGATCGCGAGCAACGCTCCGGAGTGGGTCAACAAAGGCTCAAGCGTCATGAAGGATAAAGACGGCAAGCAGGTATTCTACGGCGTGGGCATCGCGCAGGGCATCCGCAACCGGGCGCTGGCGGTTTCTTCCGCCGACGACCGCGGTCGCGCCGAACTTGCCAAGATCATGAACTCCTATGTCACCACTTTGACAAAAGACTACATGGCCTCGATCACCGCCGGCGACATGACAAAATCCTCCGAGGAGCAGATGGTCTCCAGCACAATGAAGAACTTCGCCTCGTTCACTCTTCATGGCGCGACCCCGGTCGATCATTGGAAGGACCCGCTCGACGGCACCTTGTTTGCGCTTGTCAAGCTCGATATGGCCTCAGTTCAGCAAAGCATCAATGAGTCGAAAGACCTTGACGCCAAGGTCCGCGACTATGTGAAGGCCAATGCCGAGAAAGCTTTCGACGAGCTCGCGGCGGAAGCGGCCAAGCACTAAAATGCGCAAAATTCTCCCCTGCTTCGCCCTTGCGCTGGCCCTGTCCGCGTGCGGCACCTCGGTGCGGCGCATGGATTCAAGCGAGGTCAAGGATGTCAGCGGCCGCTGGAACGACACCGACTCGCGCCTCGTGGCCGAGGAGATGATCGCAGACTGCCTGGCGCGTCCCTGGTATGCGCAGGCGCAGTCCGCGCTTGGGAAAAATCCGACGGTCATCGTAGGAACGGTCAAGAACCAATCCTCCGAGCACCTCAACACGGACACCTTCGTCGAGGATCTGCAACGCTCGCTGATCAACTCCGGGAAGGTGGATTTCGTCGCGAACAAAGGCGAGCGCGGCGAGGTCCGCACGGAGCGACTGGACCAGGACGCCAACGCCTCGGAAGAAACGCGCAAGGCGCATGGTCAGGAGGCCGGTGCTGACTACATGCTCAGCGGCGCGCTCAACCAAATCGTGGACCAGGAAGGCGGCAAAGCCGTGGTCTTCTATCAGACCAATCTCAAGATGCTCGACATGAAATCCAATAAGATCGTCTGGAACGGCCAGAAAAAGATCAAGAAATTCGTCCAGCGATCCAAGGTCGGCTGGTAATATCCATGGATGTCGGCTGGCCCCGTCTTTCTCGTTTGAAAGGCGGGGCCGCCGTTTTTTTTCCGTTGATCTTTCTGGCCGCCTGCGGCGGCCCCTCAGGCGGGATGCGCAAGGCCGTCAACGGGATGATCGCCGCGCGTGACTATGACGCGGCGCAGCTGCGCATCGAGAAGGAGAAGGAAGGATCGTACGGACGTAAAAATCAAGTTCTCTATTATCTCGACCTCGGCGCCGTCGAGCACGACGCCGGCAAGTTCAAAGCGAGCGATCTCTCTCTCGACAAAGCCGAAAGACGCATGAATGAACTCTATACCAAGAGCGTCTCCCGTGCCGCCGGGACCTTGGTTCTCAATGACACGACGACAGAGTATGCGGGAGCGCGTTTTGAGCGCGCTTTGGTCAACGCTTACCGCGCGCTCAACTACACCTTCCTTGGCGACCGTGAAAACGCTTTGGTCGAGATTCGTAAACTTTCCCGACTGCTGCAGGAATACGCCGACGCGTACGGCGCACGGAAGACCGCCTACAAAGACGACGCCTTCGCCCAGTTTCTCGCGAGCCTGCTGTATGAAGACGACGCGCGCTACGACGACGCGCGCATCGCGCGCGAGAAATCACGCAAAGCCTACGAACTGGGCGTAACGGCCTATGGAACTCCGGCGCCGCAGCTGCTGCCGATGGGCGATTCCAAGGATACCGGCGAGCTCGTGTTCCTGCACTACAATGGCATTGCCCCGCGAAAAATCAGCAAGACTTTTTCGGTCGCCTGGCACGACGCCGCGATCGCCGTCAACGCCACCAAGGACGACGAGGCCTCATCCGGACAGGCCCTCAACGCGATTAACGCCGGTCTGATGGGCAAGGCGATCACGGTCGCCTACCCCGAGTATGTCCAGGACCCGTTTTTGATCGCCGGCTCTGTAATCAACGTCGCTCATCTTCAAGCTAAAACTGAACTCGCCTCGGACCTCGCCGCCATCGCCCGGAAGGACCTCGCCGAGGCTCAGGGGCTCATTCGCGCGCGCGCAATCGCGCGCGCGACAATTAAATATGTCGTCGCCAAGGCCGCCGCGGACGCGGCTGCCAAGAAATACGGACAAAATTCATGGCAGCACCTTCTCGCCCAGGCCACGGGTGCCGCCGCGAGCGCCGCCACCGAATTTGCCGACACACGCGCCTGGAGCTCTCTCCCCGCCCAGTTCCGAGTGGCGCGCCTGCTCCTGCCCCCCGGCAAGCATGACGTGCTCGTCAACTACACGGGGCCCACCGGGGCGACACTCACGACCCAAATCTTCAAGAACGTCATTATCCAACAAGGCCGCAGAACCTACCTTCACGACAGGACCGCTCTATGAAAAATATCAGCCGGATCTTCATCGCCTCTTCGCTCTTTTGCGCATGCGTCGGCGGGCCGAAATCCTCGGGAAATTTATCTTCCGCCGGTTTACGACCCAACTGGGTCGAGGGCGAAAGCCCGCGCTGGCCGCGGACGCGGTTCGTCCTGGGTGTCGCAAGCGGGGATGACGAGAGTTCCGCGGCCGATCGCGCCCGCGGCGAGATCTCTCGCGTCTTCTCAAGCGCTGTCAGCGTTGACTCCGCCATCACCGAGAGCGAGGCTCATCAAACCCAGGAAGGCAGGACGAGCGACTCCTTCTCCCAAGTTGTCGATCTAAAAATACGCACCGCATCGGCAAAAATGCTCGAAGGCGTGGAAGTCGTCGAACGCTGGAAGGACTCTTCCGCCGCGCGCTATTACGCGCTCGCCGTCCTCAACAAAAGCCGGGCCATGTCCGCCGTCGCTGAGAAGACGCTGGCCCTTGACACTGAAGCCTCTCAATGGAAAATAAAACTCGATACCGTCAATGACAAGTTCGAGCGCGCTCGCGCCGGAGCGAAGCTTGCCATCCTGCTCAAGGGCCGCCATGAGCTGGAGAACGACCGGCGCGTGCTCGGCGGCAGCCTGCTTCCCGCAACTATTGACGCCGCAGCCGCCTTGTCCGCGGCGGCAAAAGCGCTCGCGGATCTCGATGTCATCGTCATCGCAGCGGGCGACCATGCGGAGGATCTACAGACCGGAATCATCAGCGGCCTTGTGACAGCCGGCCTCATGGCCAAACGCGGAACTCCACTTGACAAAGGCGACATCCGCGTCGAAGCGCATTCGGATGCCGGCGCCATCGAAAGCGCGGACGAACGCTGGAAGTGGTCACGCGTCGTTGCGACGATCACGCTCAAAGACATCCGCCAAGAAAAAACTTTCGCCCGCTTCGACATCTCCGAACGCCAGGCTTCCGCCGATGCCGGCGAGGCCTCCCGCCGCGCCGCCGCCGGCCTGGCCAAGAAAGCCGCTGAGAAAACCGCCGCCGCCATTTCCGCCTTCTTCGCGCAATGATAATTATGGAGTAGAATGAAGGCCCATGCGCGTTATCGTCTTCGGTGGAAGTTTCGATCCTCCGCACCGCGGCCATAAAGAATTGTTGCTGGCCGCCATCAATCATCTCCGTCCTGAGAAGATCGTGATCGTTCCCGCCTATCAGTCCCCATTTAAAGAAGCGGCGCAGGCGAGCTCCAACGATCGTCTCATCATGGCCCGTCTGGGAATTCTTGATTCGTTGCCGTTGCGGTGGAGAAAGATCTGCCGTGTCGACGCGCGTGAAGCGCGCACGCGCAGGCAGGTGTTCACCTTTGAGACGCTCAGCGCTCTCAAGGGCGCTGAGCGTCACTTCGTCTGCGGCCAAGACTCAGCAGCCTCTTTCCCCGACTGGAAAAATTCATCCCGTTTGAAGTCATTGGCCGTCTGGTGGTACGGAGTCCGCCCGGGAGCGGAAGTCGCCCCCGCTCATTTTCGGCTGCTTCCGGGGAGCTTCCCCTCTATTTCCTCAACGCAAATACGCTCAAAATTGGCGCTTGGCCAAGATTGTTCAAAAGAACTGTTGCCCGCCGTTCAGGCGCACATCGATCAATATAATCTTTACGGCAAGAATATTTTATCGATCCTCAAGTCGACGTTGCCGCCGCTCCGCTACGAGCATACGCTCAATGTCGCAGCGCTCGCGGAGGCGCTTGCCTCCCGTTATGGCGCCGACCCGGCCAAGGCCCGCCTCGCCGGCCTCCTGCACGACGCGGGCCGGCGTTATTTGCCGCATCTTCTCGCCGCCTATGTCAAACGCCGACGCTTGCAGGTCCCGGGGAAGGCGGCGATCATGAAATCAGATCCGCTGCTCCTTCATGCCTACGTCTCCGAAGATCTGGCCCGACGCGAATTCGGCGTTTCCGATCCCGAAATTCTTTGCGCCATCCGGCGCCACACCTTAGGCGACCGCCGTTTGAGTCTTCTCGATAAAATTCTGTATGTCGCCGACGCGACGGCCCTCGACCGAACTCACCCAGGCGCCGCCCCCGCGCGTGCCCGCGCCTTTGTCGATTTAGACGCAGCTCTAAAAATGTGCGTCGCCGAAAAGCTGATCCACAACTTGCGCCGCGGAGCCTCCATACACCCCCTGACGATCACCCTATGGAATCGCCTCGCGCGGCTCTAAACGTTCAGCGTGGGCTCGCGCTTGTCTTGCTCCTCGTCAGCCTCGGCGTCGCCGCTGTTGAGCGGTCAGCCCCACTTGCCTCGCGGCTGAGATCCCTTCAGCCCTGGCCATTTTGGCTCTCCGTGAGCGAGACTGGCCACGGCATCCGCTCGACTTTTTACCTAGGCATTTACCACCCGCTCCCCCGGCGCCTCGTTTTAATCCGCATTCCCGAAACCGCAAAGCTTGACGGCTCGTTGACCGTTGCCCGCGCTTATAGCGATGTCTTGCATGTCACGGGTAACGCGGACTCCGCCGTGCGCGCCGTCGAAGACCTCACTCAACAGAAAATATCTGATTTATCTTTAGAGGCAATTTCTTGGGAAGGCATCGGCCACCTGGATTTAAAAATCTCCGCGGAGGAGCAGCCTGAGCCCGCCGTCGCCGTCGCGCTCGCGATCAAGGCGCAGGGGCGTTCCCTGCGCGCGCTGTGGTCCTTATTGCATCGCTGCGTGGCAGGCCTCATGAAGGGAGACAAGGCCGCATTCGATGCGTTGCTGTTGATCCTTGAGTTGCGCAGCGTCCCGCTCGATGGGCTTGCGCCGGCCTTGCTTCCCGAAGATGCCGATGCTCCCGTCTTTCTGGCTGGCGCCTTCGCGGCTCAATTTGAGCCGCGGAACAATGAAAAGGCCATCGTCGTCGAGATACTCAACGGCACTTCTATTCGGGGCCTAGCGGCCCAGGCGACGAAAGTTCTAAGATTAAAGGGCTTGGATGTGGTGTCGATTGGACGGACTCCGCACCCGCGTTTGCAGACTGCCATCTACGACCGAACCGGGGACTTCGAGCGCGCCGCGCGTACGCGCGTAGCGCTCGGTTGCCGGTCGGCGTTCGCGGCGACTCGCATCGACGCTATGCGTGGCGTCGATGTCAGCGTTGAACTTGGCGATGATTGCGTTTTTAAGGAGAAAACATGGAGCTCGTCGGAGTATTAAAAACCGCCGTGCAGGCCGGCGCCAGCGATATTCACCTTGTCATCGGCAAGCCTCCGCTCATGCGGGTCAATGGAGAGATCGTCGAAATACAGGGCTTTGCCAAGATCACGGCCGAAGAGTCCAAGCGCCTCATCTACTCGATTCTCTATGAAGAGCAGCGCGCCAAGTTTGAGGAGATATGGGAACTCGACTGCTCGTTTTCGGTGACGGGCCTCTCGCGCTTTCGCGTCAACGTGTTTCTCCAGAAGAATGGGGTTGAAGCCGTCATGCGGGTGATCACCTCGAATATCCCGACCGCCGAACAACTTCGCCTGCCTAAGTCCATCACCGACCTCGCCGACCTTCCGCGCGGCCTCGTTCTTGTCACGGGCCCCACGGGCTCGGGAAAGTCCACGACGCTTGCCGTTATTATGGAGATGATCAACAATAAGTACTCCGACAACATTCTTACCATCGAGGACCCGATCGAATTTATCTATGAGTCGAAGAAGTCAGTGTTCCGCCAACGCGAGATCGGCCAGAACACGAAATCCTTCACAAACGCCCTGCGCTCCGCGCTCCGTCAGGACCCGGACGTTATCCTCATCGGCGAGCTGCGTGACTTAGAAACGATCCAGCTTGCGATCACCGCCGCGGAAACCGGGCACCTGTGCTTCGGCACTTTGCACACGCAGGACGCACCCTCTACTATTGACCGCATCATCGATGTATTCCCGCCGCATCAGCAGGCCCAGATTCGAATCCAGCTCGCCGTGGTGCTGGCGGCGGTCGTGTGTCAACAGCTCGTGGCAAAAAAAGACGACGAGGGCCGTATCGCCGCGCGCGAGATCATGATCATGACCCCCGCGATTTCGAACATGATTCGCGAGGGCAAGACCCATATGATCTACGGGGCGCTCGATACGGGCGCTAAACACGGCATGATCCCAATGGATAAATCATTGGCCGAGCTCGTGCGCCAAGGCTTGGTCTCACCAGAGGAAGCTCTCCAACACGCAAACAACAGGGAAACCTTTAAACAGTTGGCTGGCATCACGAGCCGCTCCGGCGCAGCGCTGATGTAGGATTTGGCGCGAAAATAATTGCGTCAACGCAATCTTCACCACGAGGGCCAATGCCGAAAACTTTCAAAACGATTGCCATCACAGCCGCGCGCGCCATGAATGAAAACAAGGCCGCGGACATCGTCGTGCTCGACGTGCGCAAGACGAGCCCGCTGTCCGACTACATGATTATCGCCACCGCCATGTCGCGACCGCATCTGGAATCGCTTGAAAACAAGCTTGCCGCGGCTCTTGAGAAATCCGGCTTGTGCGTGCATCATCGCAATCGCCCAAAAAGCGACCTTTGGCGCGTGCTCGATTTTGGCGGGCTCATCGTCCATCTGATGGTTGCCCAGGCGCGCACGCTGTATGCGCTTGAGCGGTTGCACGATGGCGCCAAGGATCTGGCATGGAGGCCTTGATCGCCGTTCTGCGCAAAAAACTCTCTCAGGAGGCCCGTTCTTGGGCGCACACTGCCGGCGTTGCCTTGCCCCCGAACCTCACGGTGAATGCGTCTCCACCGCATGCAAAGGCGGATATCTCCTTACCCTGGCCCTTGGCTGCGGCGAAAGCCGCCAAACGAAATCCCTTGGAGCTGGCCCAGTCCCTGTCCAAAGCTTTAGCTGAAGTCCCCGAGGTCGAAAGCGCTTTGCCTGCGCCTCCCGGCTTCATCAATATCACCATCAGGCAAGCAGCGTTGCAGGACAATCTTCATGCCCTCACCCTCTCGCCAAAAACCTATGGAGAAGACTGGGCCGGACCCAAGACGAAAGTGATCGTTGAGTTCGTCTCCGCCAATCCGACAGGACCTCTGCATATTGCTTCGGGACGAGGGGCCTCGCTCGGAGACAGCCTGGTGCGGATCATGAAACGCCTCGGCCGCCTGGTGACGTCCGAGTATTACGTCAACGACGCCGGCGGCCGCGTCGAATTGCTGGGAGAATCAATCAAAGCGCGCTATGGGCAAGAACGAGGACAAGATGTTTCTGTTCCCGAGAAGGGCTACCAGGGCGAGTACCTAGTCGAGCTCGCGGCGACAGCGCCGGATGAAGCCCTCAGTTGGGATGCGGAGCATTGGGGGCGTTTTGCCATGGACGCCCTTCTTGCCTCTCATAAAAGCGACATGCGCGCCTTCGACGCGCATTTTGACCGCTGGTACCTGGAAAGCGAGCTGTTCGCCTCGGGCGCCGTACTCCAGACGCTTGAGCATCTTAAAAAACGAGGCATGGTCTTTGAGAAAGACGACGCCATCTGGCTGGGCACGCTCAATGCCGAAGGCTCGACCGACGACAAGGACCGCGTCCTCGTCAAACGCGATGGGAAGCCGACCTATTTCCTGCCCGACATCGCCTATCACAAGGACAAGTATGACCGCGGCTTTGAGCGTATCATCGACATTTTCGGCGCCGACCACCACGGCTATGTCCCGCGCCTAAAAGCCGCGATGACAGCTCTCGGCAAGTCGCCCGAGAGCTACCATGCGATCGTCCACCAACTCATCCACCTCTACCGCGGCTCGGAGGCCGTGAAGATGTCGAAGCGTGCGGGCAATTTCATTCCTCTGCGCGAACTGCTCGATGAAGTGGGCAAGGACGCATGCCGCTTCTTCTTCGCCCTGCGCACGCCCGACAGCCATCTGAATTTCGATCTGCTTCTCGCCCGGAAGCAGTCGAGCGAGAATCCGGTGTTCTATGTTCAGTACGTGCATGCCCGCATTTGCTCGATCTTCCGCAAGGCCGCGGAAACGGGCCTGTCGGCGCCGGGCGCCGATCTGCCGATGCCGAACGCTCGATATTCATGCGCTCCCGAGGAACGCGCCCTCCTCAATAAGCTCGCTTGGTTTTCTGAGGCGCTCCTTGACTGCGAGCGCCTTCTATCCCCTCATCCGCTGGCGAACTACTTGATGGAGCTGGCCGGGCTCTTTCACCCATTCTACGAGAAATGTCCGGTTCTCTGCGCCGGCGACGCCGAACAGGCAAAGGCGCGCCTGCTGCTCATCGCGGGCGTGCGCGACGCGATCCGAGAGGGCTTAGACCTTCTCGGCGTGAGCGCTCCCGAGCAAATGTAGCCGTGAAATATAAGTAAAATAGACCGCGTCCGTAATGCTCGATGCAAAAATAAAAGGTTCCTCCGAATTCTCGGTTGAAAGATGAACTTTCAAGACGCCCCCTTAGCTTAGTGGTAAAGCACCAGTTTTGTAAACTGGCTACCCCAGTTCGATTCTGGGAGGGGGCTCCATAAAGGTTGGCGCTACCTCGGGCCGAATGCCTTGCGCGGATACCGTGCCGTGATCGTCGATCTCATGCCGCCGCGTGGAGTGAACACGCCGACGACCTCGCACCACGCGGGCTTGGTCGCCTTGGCAACGTCATCGAGAATGCGATTGACGGCATTCTCGTAGAAAATCCCCATGTTGCGGTAGCCGAGCATGTAGTATTTAAAGCTCTTGAGTTCGAGGCATTTTTTGTTCGGCAGATAGCGAACCGTGATCGTCCCGAAGTCGGGAAGTTTCGTCTTTGGGCACACCGAGGTGAATTCCGGAACCGCGATCGAGATCTCGTAGCCTCGGTACTGATTCGGCCATGTCTCTATCGGGGGCAAGCTCGCGTCTGATCCGGAGAGAGCCAGGTCGGGATTATACCCATCAAGCGGCGGTTTATTGGACATCTTTTCTCCTCAGTTTCAGTGAATTTAACGCCACGGAAATCGAACTCAATGCCATCGCCGCACCCGCGTACTCGGGGCGCAACAACAGCCCCCACCTCGGATATAAAGCGCCCGCGGCGATTGGAATCAGAACAAGGTTGTAGATAAAAGCCCAGGCCAGATTCTCCCGAATCACACGGCGGATGCGTCGACTCAGCGTGATCGCATGCGCCAGCGTCATCAGATCCGAATTGAGCAAAGTCATGTCGGAGGACTCGATGGCGATATCGGTGCCCGTGGCAAGCGCGATGCCCACGTCCGCGTGCGCCAATGCAGGCGCATCGTTGAAACCCTCGCCGACCATCGCGACTTTCTTTCCCTCGGCCTGAAAGCGTCGCACGATTTGCGCTTTCTCCTCGGGGCGAATCTCGGCGAACACAGTGCCGATGCCGCAGAGCTCCGCCGCGCGGTAGGCCGCGGCGTTGCGGTCTCCGGAAATGAGGTAGACCTCAAGACCCAGGTCTTTGAGCGCGGCGACGGCCGCCGGCGCCGATGGCCGCAAGGCGTCCTCCATCGAGAACGCGCCGAGCAGATCCCGGCCCACAGAAACTCCGAGCAGCGATCCGAACTCGCAGAAGCGGATCATCTGATCCGGCGGAACCAAGATGCTTTCCTCCTTGAGCCATGGCAGGCTCCCCACGCGCACCGTGTGCGCGCCGGAGCGCACGAGCACGCCTCTGCCGGGAAAAGACTCAAATGAGTCGACCTTCGGCGCTTTAACATTGCGCTCCTGAGCGAGCGCGATGATCGCGGCGGCGAATGGATGCTCGGATCTCTCCTCGCAGGCGAGCGCCCAGGATAACATCTCGTTCTCCGTCCCGCGCAAAGTCAAAGCGCCCGCCACGCGCGGCCGCCCCTCGGTCAGCGTACCGGTTTTGTCAAAAAGCACAACGTCAAGTTGTCCGACGTCCTCTAAAATTTCCGCGTTCCTCAGGAACACGCCCATTTCCGCGGCGCGCCCGATTCCTGCGGCGATGGCCAACGGTATGGCCAGACCAAGAGCGCAGGGACAAGCGGAGGCCAGGACCGACACGGCGCATGTCATCGCGAACAGGAATTGAGGATCCGGCCCCCAGCGCAGCCACACGACAGCCGTCAGGATCGAAAATCCGATTGCCATCGGCGTGAACCATGCCGCGACTTTATCAACAGAACGTTGAATCTTAGGTTTGGTGGCCTGGCTCTCGCGCACGGAGGAAACGATGCGCGCGAGCGCGGACTCCTCTCCGGAGATCGCCACGCGGATATCGAGCGCGCCCCCTTTATTGAGCGTGCCGCCCCAGACCCGAGAGCCGATCGTCTTTTCAACGGGCAGGCTTTCACCGGTCAGCAGAGATTCATCGAGAGTGGAACTGCCGGCAACGACAACGCCGTCGGCGCCGATCTGCTCGCCCGGGCGCACGCGAACGATCTCGCCGACCGCCACTTCCGCAAGCGGCACGACGATTTCCGTGCCCGCGCGCAGGACGCGCGCTGTTTTTGGTGCCAAGCGCATCAGTTTCGCCACAGACTCATTCGTCTTGCCGCGTGTTCTTGATTCAAGCCAGCGGCCGAAGGTCACGAAGATGATCAAGCCGCTGACCGCGTCCCACTGCGTGACGCGCGCCGCTGACGGCAAGGTTTCGGGAAAAAACACCACATAAGAGCTATAGAGGAAAGCGGCCCATGTTGATACCGAAACGAGCGCATTCATGTCCGCGCGGCGCCGGAGCAGCGCACGGGAGAAGCCTTGATGAAAATGCCAGCCGCCCCACACCTGAACCAATGCCGCAAGCAACAGGGCGCTGTAGGCGGACAGGTTCAGCGTGTGCGCCAGCATGAGCGGCAGAGAGAATACGAGCGCTACCAGCAGGCGCGTGAGCAGAACGCGCTGCTCGGCCTGCTGAGAAAAGAGGCTCAGCGACTCAGCCTCCATTCGGGTCTGGCTCTCGCCAAGCACATCATAGCCGGCTTTTTCGATCGCGCGGCGAAAGTTCCGCATCTCCAGCTTGCCCTCAATCGGCATGAACTCAATGGCGACGGTGCGTGAGGAGAGATTCGCCGACGCTTGATTCACCCCCGAGAGTTTCTTAAGAGCGCTTTCCACATTCGCGACACAGGACGCGCAATGCATGCCCCGCACGGCCATGACGACGCGACGCGAGCCGGGCGTCATCGCAAGCTCCGCTTCCAGTCACTCTCGAGTTCTGCGAGCGTACGCCATAAGCCGGGAAACCCCTCGGCAACCGCCTGGTCGAAGTTATGGTCATAGCGCAGTCCTCCTAAAAACTGCGAAAAGCCGATACGCCCGCCCCTTTCGATCATAAATCGAACCATGCTCTCGCTCTGCGCGTACCAAAGGCTGACCTCGTAGGCGCGCTCGCTGGCGGGTGCTAGATGAATCATCTGGTCGAGAGGAATTGGCTGCGCTCGCAGATTGCCGCGCAAGGCCGAAAATAGATCGCCATGGCCGTACTTGCCCAAGGCCTTGTTCTCCTGGAAAACGGCCAAGCCCTCATTGATCCAGCGATAATCGGGATTCACATGCCCCATGTACTCAAACCAAATCAAGTGCGTGATCTCATGCGCCAGCACCGCCTCCAGGCGCGGCGATAGATAGGTATAAATGGCGTTGCCGACGGCGACTCCCCCGGACCACTGCGGCTGGCCGGTTTTCTTGCGATACTCGTCCTGCGTTCCGTATACGACTATTTGATACAGCCCGAGAGGCAGGAAGGAGTTGATCCCGGTGTCGATCATGATGCGGCTGTAAGCCGACTCGGCCATGGACGAAATGCCGAGCACGACATCGGCGCCGTAGGCCTTCACCTTGAAATGCAGGCCTGCGTTCTCCTGGGCGCCTGCGTCAAGGCCGGGGTAGATGCCCTCAAGAATACCGACATACGAGCGCCCGCGCCCGTCGTCAGGCAGCGCGCCCGGATAGGGGATGCAGGCGGCGCCGAGAAGCGCTGCGGCGATCAAGCATGCCGTCCTCCTCATCCGCGCTGGCGATCAAAAACCATTTTTTATAGATAACATATTTGCGTTGAAATAGTATATTGAAGCTGAAATCTATATTCGAGTTGACGCAATTATTATTGCGTTCATCTTCCCATGGAACAAAAAATCGCGTCGCCCTCAATCGGTGAAATTTTAACGGTCAAAGTCGACCGCATGGCGCCTGCCGGCGACGGGCTCGCCAAGACCGAGGACTCCAACCGCGTCGTGTTCGTGCCCGGCGCCGCCCCCGGCGACCGTCTTGAGGTTGTGGTGTTCGACGCGCGCTCTAATTTCGCCCGCGCCCGCATCACGCGGATCCTCTCTTCGGGCCCCGAGCGCATCGATCCGCCCTGCCCCCACCACGCCGCTCCCTCTCGATCCGGCCCCGCCTGCGGGGGCTGCGACTGGCAGCACCTCGCCTACGAAAGCCAGCTGGCGCACAAACGCGCCATCGTTGTGGACTGCGTCGGACGCGTCGGCAAGTTTCCTGACGCGGAAACTCTCGTCCTGCCGACCTTGCGCGCGCCAAAACCTTTCGGCTACCGCAATAAGGTCCAAATCCCGTTCATGCCCGGAACGCATGGCCCGCGCATGGGGTTCTTCTCCGCCGGCTCGCGAGAAATCGTGGACCTCAAGGAATGCCCGATCCAGCCCGATCTTTCCGTGCGCATCGCGCTCAAAGTCAAGGCGATGGCTATTGCGCGCGGCTGGACCTTTTACGACGGCAAGACCGGACGCGGCTGGCTGCGCCATCTCTACATCCGCACGAACGCAGAGGGCCGAGCGCTGGTGGGGCTTGTCACCCTCTATCAGGATTTTCCGGATCGCGAAGTTTTCGCGGCCGAACTGCGCGCCGCTCATCCGGAGATCGCGGGCATCCATCAGAACATCCAGCCCGAGCGCACCTCCGTCGTTCTCGGCCCGGTCTGGCGCCGCCTGTGGGGCCAACGAGAACTAGAGGAAACTCTCGGACGCTTCACCTTCTCCGCCTCGCCGGGCACCTTCCTCCAAGTCAACACCCCCGCCGCCGAGATCCTCTACAACGCGGCAAAAGACGCCGTCCGCCTCGATGGCAAGAAATTCCCCTTGGGGCTCGATCTGTACTGCGGCGTGGGAACGCTCACCCTGTGGATGGCCGAGGTCTTCGCGCGCGTCATCGGCGTTGAGGAGAACAAGGACGCGATCAGCGACGCCTACCGCAACGCCGAGCGCAACGGCGTGCGCAATGTCCGCTTCAAAGCGGGCCGGGCTGAAGCCGTTTTGCCGAAACTTTCACGGGAACTGCCTGAGATGACGTGCGCGGTCGTCGATCCGCCTCGCGTCGGCCTGTCTCAGCCTGTGCGCCGATTCCTGACGGACAAGAAGATCAAGCGGCTGGTTTACGTTTCCTGCGATCCGGCCACCTTCGCGCGCGACGCGGGATTCCTGTCGCATTCCGGCTATGTCCTGCGCCGGGTGCAGCCCGTTGATCTTTTTCCACAGACCAGCCATGTCGAGCTTGTGGGATTGCTCGATCGAAGGTAGGACTTTGGACCTGGGTGCGGCTGGGACTTTAGGGCCTTGCGTTTTTTCCGTTTTGGGATTATAGTTGGCTCAACGGTTCCATAAATAGCATATGAGGTCATCCCCATGAAAACTCTTCGTTTTGCGCTTCTAGCAACGCTCCTGATGACGCCTTATTTTTCTTCGGCTGAAACATCCTCCCCGGCCACCCAGTCGGGGGATGATTGGAAAAAGATTACATTCGAAGAAAAGGGCAAGAAAAAATATGCTTGGTTTAATGCCAAAGACATAAATCGCAGTAAGACGAGCGAAATTTCTCTTTATGTTTTGACACCTGAAAAGAAGATAACGAACGCCGACCTCGTCTCCTACAACTCTTTGCGTGTGCCCTATAATCTTAAAGTTGTCAATAAGGGATTCACTGGCAGCTTCAATGATACTTTGGAGTATTCCGTCATCACTACGGACAGAAAGGGTTCGTTCCCGGGCACGGAAACTCGCACGCTAGGCGCTTCTGCTTGGGAGCAGGCTAACCCGCCGGACTACCAAGATGAGATGCTGTTCGGTTGGAAACTTCGCGAAGTGCTTATGAATCCCTACAAGCCCGGCACAGTCAAGGTCATCGTTAAACTGGCCAAGAATCGCTCCTTCCCATTTGAAAACGTTCTCGCTACGAATGATCCCGGCGAGAAGCCAAGTGACCGCGACGCACTTAGGACAACTGCCTTTGATTTGAGATCTAAGCTGATTGCGGGGAAGGGTCTCACAAAGCGGGAGGCGGATTTGAAACAGATGTATGAGTCAAACAGTGCAAACAAGAAACCCCTCATCAACGAAATTGAAACCTATCTCCAAAATTCCAGCGACCACACCGGAATGAACGCCGCCTCCTACAAACCACCGTCTGCGAGTCCGTCGAATACAAAAGTTCCCCTCACTCCTTCCAAATTCTCCATTATCATCCCCCAAAGGTTGCTAACGGAGGCTGTAGCGCGCGCGGCACAGCGTGGCGTTATCCCCCTCAGCGACGCTGAGAAAAGGTTACTAACGAAGAAGCAAGCCGCCGAATATGACAAAACATATAATGCAGCCAAGTCCAAGCGTCATAATATTGCCGCCAAGTTCCGAGCGATCATCGCAGAGAGTATTAAGGATGATGCAGCCAAGGCCGCCTACAGAAAAGCCGCTACCAGCAAAAAGCCGACCGCCGCCAGCATCAACGCCGCGCTGCCGAAAGAACCGGGCAAGCCGGAGCCCGCGAAATCAGAGGAGCTGGAGACGTTGCTGAATGAGGAGGAGCAGAATTATTTTCTTTCCCCTGATGAGCTTAAGAAGTACGAAGAGCAAGTCATTTCCGCGCAGAAAAATAACGCTGACAAGAATCTGCAAGAATACCTAAAGGGCCTTCGCGCTACAATTAAGAACCGTCCAGCATACGTCAAGCCAACCGGCCCTGAGTCCTTTGGTCAACTACAGCCTTTTGCACAACAAAAATTCTGCGCCGGTTTGCCGACGCCCGTTGCGGCCGACAATCCTTCTGGGAAAACTCGGGCAACGGACTGGGCTAACGAAGGTGCTACAGGGGCGGCATTGGAACAACTTGAGCGCGAAGCGCGGCGCGCCGCTGCAAAGTCGCAGGTAACCCCTGGTGGTTTTCCCGAGGCGGTTGGGCTTTGCGCTCAACTCAAGAACGCTCTCGCCTCTGGAACAAATGGAGTTACCCCAACGAATCCAGGCAAGGGAAAGGCAACGGATGAAACTGGAGTTGCCGCGAAGTTGGACAACAGGAATACGCCAGTAGCTGAGAGCGGGCTGAAGCAACTCTCTAAAAAATTAATCAACCCCGAGCTTCTCATTAATGGCGTACTTGGTGGCGTCATAGGATCTATGTTCGGATTGGCCGCCGCATCGGCCACCCCTTACGTGATAGCCGGCTTCGCGGTGGGTTATGGCATCACCTTGCTTCAACAATACCGCACCAAGTAATATTCGAACGTTCATACCATGGCGCGGTCAGGAGTGTCCCTCCCGAAATCCTAAAGACAGGGATCGAGCAACGCAGTTAGGATGAAGCCTCGGCATCCTTCATGCCCCACGCCAACATCACGGCCCCAACCGAGATGCACGAGTCGGCCACGTTAAACACGGGCCAGTGATGAATATGAAGGAAGTCCACGACATAGCCGAATGCGATTCGGTCATAAAGATTTCCCAGCGCCCCGGTTGTCACGAGGATGGACCCCCACTGCAGCAAAGGATCATCCTTGGGCCAGCGTCGGCGTATCACTTGCAAGGCGATCACGAGCGCCACCGAGACGACGGCCAGGAGCTTGTTGGCGCCGCGCCCCAGGCCGAACGCGGCCCCTGTGTTCTCCACATAGCTCAGATCAAAGAAGGCGGTGACCGGTATCGTGCCGACGGCCTGCAGCGAGGCCGCAGCCCATAGCTTGGTCGCGCGGTCAAGCGCCAGCAACGCTACGACAACTGTCGCGCGCAACGCCCGCATAGCTCCGGGTAAGACTCCTGGTCGCCGACATCGGTTTGCCAGCGCCAGCAACGCGGACATTTAAGGCCTGCGGCGCGCAAAACCACGATCTCGCTACCGGCGCCCCACTCGACTGTCGAAACGATAAACAGCTCCGCGAGGTTGAGGCCGGAGAACTGCAGAGGATCCCCGGGCAAAACAACCGCGGCCTCAAGCGACTTGCCGATCAGCTTGGCCGCGCGCGCTTCTTCGATTTTCTTGGCGACGCGCTCGCGCAGCTCGCGCGCCCGCGCCCAGCGGTCCGCGAGCTCCGCGTCGGTCCACTTCGGGTCGAGTGCGGGCAGGTCCCACAGGAATACGCTCGGCGCCTGCTTGCCCGCCCACACGCGCCACGCCTCATCGGCCGTGAAGGACAAAATAGGAGAGAGCAAAGCGCATAGCCGCGTCAACGTTTCGGCCATGACGGTCTGGGCCGCCAAACGCTCGGGCGCGCTGATTTTAAAGGTGTAGAGCCGGTCCTTGATCGCATCGAGATAAAAGGCGGAGAGGTCGAAGGAGCAGAAGTCAACGAGGCGGCGCGCGGCGGCGCGGTAGCGATACTCGCGATAGTCCTCAAGCACGTCTTTTTGAAGCGCGGCCAGCCGGTGCAAAAGATAGCGCTCCATCTCCGGAAGATCGCCAAAAGCAAGCGCTTGCGGGGCGGAAAAGTCATTCAGGTTTCCCAGCAGATAACGCAAGGTGTTGCGCACCCGAAAGTAGGAGTCGGCGGGACCGGCAAGAAGCTTTTCAGAAATGCGCACGTCATCGTTGTAGTCGCAGAGCGCCACCCACAGACGAAGCAGGTCCGCGCCCCATTTAGAGATCACTTCCTGCGGCGCCACCACGTTGCCCGTGGACTTGTGCATGGCACGGCCCTTCTCGTCGAGGACGAAACCGTGCGTGAGCACCGCCTTGTAGGGGGCTTTGCCGCGCAGGGCGGTGGACATCACCAGCGAGCTTTGAAACCAGCCGCGGTGCTGGTCGGATCCTTCCAGATACAAATCAGCGATGACGCTGCCGCCCAGCACGGTGAGCCAAGAGACTCCGGAGTCAAGCCAGACGTCGAGAATGTCCGACTCGCGGCGGAAGCCGCCCGCGAGGTCGGGATGATGGGGAAGGAATGGCCAATCGGAGAGCTGTAAAATATCCCCCCAACGCTGAAACCAGAAATCAGAGCCTTCAATAGACGCCTTCTTTTCGATCGCCTCAAGAACGGCGTCATCGGTGACGGCCTTGCCGGAGACGGAGTACAGGACGGGAATCGGAGTTCCCCACACGCGCTGGCGCGAGAGGCACCAATCGGGACGGTGTGCGACCATCGCCGAGATCCGGTTGCGGCCTTCCTCCGGCACCCACCGAGTCGCCTCGATCTCGGCGAGAAGACGCGCGCGCAGGTCTGCGGATAGTTTCAGAAACCACTGCTCGGTCGTGCGGAAGATGGTCGAATTCTTGCAGCGCCAGCAATGCGGGCAGGAGTGCTGTATCTCGCTCTTGGCGAGCAAAAGGCCGCGTTCCTGAAGATCGGCGATGATCTCGCTATTTCCCTCTTTGAGTATGTGCTTTCCCTTCCAGCGCGGGGCCTTTTCGGTGAACACGCCGGCAAAGTCAACGGGGTTCAATATCTCCAAACCGTACTTGATGCCGGTCGCGAAATCATCCTCGCCATGGCCGGGCGCGGTATGCACAAGACCTGTTCCATCTTCCGAGGTGACATATTCAGCGCAGACTAAACGGCCGTCATTATCTGCGGCCGACGGCGGGAAAGGCAATGCGTAGGAGAGCGCCGGGTCATCGAAAAAAGCGCCGTCCCAAGTCTTGATCTCTTGCCAGCTCGACGCCCCAAGGATCGCTTTGACGGCCTCCAAGCGATCGTGGCCCATGATGAGCGAGCGCTTGACGCCGTTAAGCTCGACGGCGACGAGCGTGTACTTGAGCGCGGGATGAAACGCGACCGCTCGATTGGCGGGCAAGGTCCACGGGGTCGTCGTCCAAATGACAAACTCAGCGCCCGCGAGCAAATGCTTGTCCCCTTTGACGACACCGGCGGCAAACGGCCGCATCTTAAAGGCAACATAGATCGCAGGCGAGGTCTTGTCCTTATATTCCACCTCGGCCTCAGCCAACGCCGTCTCGCATGTCGGGCACCAGAACACGGGCTTGAGGCCGCGATAGACGCGGCCCTGCTTAACCAGCAGGCGGAAGGCGCGCAGTATGCCGGCCTCGTAATCCTTGGACATGGTCTTATAGGGAAATTTCCAATCGCCGAACAGGCCGAGGCGCTCGAACTCCGCGCGTTGAAGTCCGATAAAGCGCTCGGCAAAATCAGCGGCGGCCTTGCGGAACTTGAGAATATCGGTCACCCCGCGCTTGCTCATCTTCATTTCCTTGAGCAAAGCGGTTTCGATCGGCAGGCCGTGGCAGTCCCAGCCAGGGACATAAGGCGCGGCGCATCCCATCAATGCGCGCGCCTTAACGGTCATGTCCTTGAGGATTTTGTTCAGCGCGTGGCCGATATGAATATTGCCGTTGGCATAGGGCGGCCCATCGTGCAATATGAAAATAGGGCGGCCCGCTTGATGCTCCTGAATCTTGCCGTAGAGCCCCTCGGCATCCCAAATTTTAAGGAGCTCGGGCTCGCGCTTGGCGAGGTCTCCTTTCATGGGGAAATCGGTTTTCGGCAAATGGATGGTCGTTGACCAGTCCGTCCGAGCTTCGAGCATGACCTATCCTACAAAGTTTGATAGTATGGCCTTCATGGACACCTTCATTGCGGTCTGCCTCTCTTTGATCGTCATCGAACTGGCCCTCATGATCGGCGTGTTCGCCTGCGCAATGCTGCGCGTCAAGGCCGCAGCCACCGCCGTGGAAGTGGCCGCATACCGCGTAGACCAGGAAGTGCTGTCCGTCGGGGAAGGACTGCGCAGCGGCTGGGCGCAGCTGCTCAAGACCGCCGTCTCCGCCGGCCTGGCGTTAATCCGGAAATAATGTGATCGCGCTTAAATCACTGAAACGCTGGTTCATCGATCCGCAGTTCTCCCACAAGAAGAAATTTCTGCGCTCTCTTGAAATTTTCAGAAATTTGCGCGGCGGGGAGCTCGGTTCGCTCGTCGCAGCTCTCCACTGCCGAACATACCGCGAAGGCGAGGTCATCTTTGTCGAAGGAGACATCGGCCGCGCTCTCTTCATCCTCGAAAATGGCGCAGTCGAATTGACTCGCCCGCTGTCCAAAGGGAAACAGCATGTTCTCTATCACCTAAAGCCGGGCGACTTCTTCGGCGAAATGGCCCTTCTCGAATCATTGCCGCGAACCGCCACCGCGACGGCGACAGAAAAAACCCGGCTCCATCTTCTCTACAAGAGCAAGCTCGACGCTTTGCTTCAAGACGAGCCGCGCATCGGTGTGTCGATTATGAGCCATCTGGCCCGTCTTCTGTCTGCGCGCTTGCGCCGCATGAGCGCGGAAACCAGTCCCATCGCCGTGGAAAATGGCTGACGACCACAGGGCGTTTCCCTTTCTTGCCGTGTTTATCGCGGGAGCGGGAGCGCTCTACGCATTCTGCCGCCTGCATCATGCGCTCACGCCCTTCGTGCTCGCCGCCGCATACGCGTATGTTCTCAATCCGATCGTCAGCTACTTCGAGGCGCGCGGTCTGCGCCGCAGCCAGCTCGTCGTCCTGGGCTACGCCTTCGCCGCAATCTTAAGCGTTATCGCCTACACCGGCCTTAAGTCCGCGATCCTGTCTGAGGCTGTTTTTTTTCAGACGCGCGCGCCGGCTTACCTGGCGCAGGCCAAGAAGATGGCAAGCGTTCAAACAGCTGTTCTCACCCGCACGCTGCCCCTGCCGCCCAAGATCGCCAAACGTGCGCTTGAGTCGGCTCTCGACAGCGCCTTAAACACGCTCGAAAACCTCCCCTCTCACATCATGACGTTGCTGCCTTTCTTGGCCCACGCTCTGCTCGTGCCTTTCATCGGCTTCTTTTTTTTGCTTGACGCGCCGAACGGCGTTGAAAGAGGCATTCAATTGTGCCCCAGCCGCTATGTGGAGAAGGTCATCCACCTGCTGAGCGAGATCGACACGGTCCTCGGCAACTACCTGCGCGGTCTTCTCATTGTCGTGATCGTGATCTTCATCGTCTCATTCCTGGGACTGATCGCCATCGGCATCGACAATGCGCTGATTATCGCCGCGATCTCAGCGCTCAGCTCGGTCGTGCCCTACTTCGGCCTGGCGACGGGAATTCTCGTCGGTGGAGCGATGGCCGCCTACCAGTTCAGCACGCTCTGGGCCGCAGCGAAGGTTGCCCTATTGTTCGTGGGCATTCGCCTCGTCGAGGAGATTCTGATCCAGCCGATTATCGCGCGTCATTCCCTGCACATGCACGCGATGACCAATCTTTTCGCGCTGATCGTCGGCGGCGCTACGTTCGGCTTTCTCGGCCTCATGTTCGCCGTGCCCGCCGCCGGCATCATCAAAGCGCTCGTCACCGTCACCTGGTCCTGGTACTCAAGCGAGTTTGTCCCAGACCTCGGCGTGTCGGGAGGCATAGACGTCCCCTACACCTAAAATCAGATATACGGCGCAAGCAACACGCGCAGATCGGCAGGAACGCGCGTCGGTTTCCATTTGATCCAAATATTTGTATCGCGTGAAACTGCCCCGGCGCAGAGTCCCCCCGGCCGGCGCGCCCGCAAGAATCCTGCTCAGCTCCCCCGAAAGCGCCGGGTTACGATGGACAAAATACCTACAAACGGGGCCTGGCCTGCGAGCCGCGGCCGAAGAATCTGACAGCCCAGATTAAGCTCAAGCGTCGCTACGAGGGCCTCTCGGCCTTTTACGTCAGGCCAGTTGCCCTACTTCACGCCCCCTGCCAGGGCTTGATCGGCTTGCTCCGTGAACCTGATTGCCTTGGTCCGAAAAACGCACCCGCAAGCCGGGGCACCAAGGAATTGCCAATTGGGGGCAAATGCCATTGAACCTACATCCTCTGCCCGTTTTTTTGAACACCTTATTTTTATACACAATTCTTCAACCCCCTTGACCGCAACTGATTATGGAGTTACGCTTTCGAGCGCGGGAACGAATGTCGAGTCCAAGTGGCCTTGAATTTCCGAGTGTGCCATGGCTTGAGTGGAAGCACGTGAAATGGGGGGGCATGAAGCCACAGCTTAAAGTCTATCTGATGATTGCGTGTACCATACTGCCGGGCGTGGCCCGCGCCGAAACGCAATTGGATTATTATGTCTTGGGTCGCGAGCCCATCGAAGGATGTGGCGTTGAAAAGGAGTATCGCGCGCCTAAAGAAAATCTGCCGCCGCGGGCCGCGTTGGCTTTATTTCAATTGCACCACTTCTCGTTCGAAAGCAAGGAGGATTTGGGAGTCTTGAATTCGGTCGGTCCGGCACGCCATTCCAATCTGACGGACAAAACACGGTTTTACAGCCGCCAGTTCAATCTGTCGTCCTTTCCAAACGACGTGCGCATCAGCCTGTGGAATGGGACCACCTATCTTATCCCCTACACGATCAAAGACATGCTGCGCCTAACGCATCTCGATGTTAAGACCAATAATCCGAACGACCACACGACCTATTTTAGAAGTGATCTCTCTCCCGATGCTGTCGCAGTGATCGACAAAATCATTCAATATCATATCGCGCAGGAAAAAGAAGCGCGCGGCAACTCTCCGACCTACGATCGAAAATCGACTTTGGAGGCGATGCAAAAAAATATCGGCACGATTTTAAAACCGCTTTACGATAAATACAAAGTCAGCGTCGTTGAGGTCGACAGCGGCGAGGATTGCGACTGAGATCCTGTGAAATATGATATAAAATAGTCTGACTAATTTAAAGTATGTTTAATAGGATTATTCGCCTGCCTCAGAATTCCAGTTTTTTTCTTTTCGGCCCCCGCGGGTCCGGAAAGACCCATCTCCTGAAGGAACGCTTTCGGACCCCGTCGGTTTTCTACGTCGATCTGCTCGATCCCGAGACATTCCAAACTCTCAGCCTGCGCCCCAAAGTGCTCATCGAGCAGTTGCGCGCGCTTGCTCCCGGAGTTCAATGGGTGGTGATCGACGAAATTCAAAAGATCCCGTCCCTTCTGGACATCGTGCATCAGCAGATCGAATCGGGAGGCTTGCGCTTCGCCTTGACGGGCTCCAGCGCCCGTAAACTCAGGCACGGAAGCGCCAATCTCCTGGCTGGGAGGGCTTTCGTCTATCACCTTTTTCCTCTCGCCGCGCGTGAACTCGGGAAAGCCTTCTCGCTTGCGCAGGCCTTGCGCTGGGGGACGCTGCCGCGCGTGTTTGCGCTAAAAAGCGAGGAGGAAAAGCGCGATTTCCTGCGCAGTTACGCCCACGTCTATTTGCAGGAAGAGATTACTCAGGAGCAAGTTGTCCGAAAATTGGAGCCGTTCCGACGCTTCATCTTCACGGCGGCTCAAATGAGCGGCCAAATAGTCAATTTTTCTAAAATCGCGCGCGAAGCCGGGACCACTGTGCCTACCGTGCAGTCTTATTTTCAGATTCTCGAGGATACTTTGGTGGGATTTCTCCTTGAACCTTTCCATGAATCGGTCCGCAAACGACAGCGCGAGAACCCGAAATTCTACTTCTTCGACACCGGGATTCAGCGCGCGCTTTCTCATTCGCTCAACGTCGATCTTGTGCCGCGGACCTGTGAATTCGGCGCGGCCTTCGAGAGTTTCCTGATCAATGAAATTCATCGCCTACAGTCCTACGCCAAGAAAGACTACCGGCTGTCGTATTTGCGCACGAAAGACGGAGTCGAGATCGACCTGATCGTGGAGCGTCCAGGGCGCAAACGCGCTTTGGTCGAGATCAAATCGACCGAACGCGTAGGGCCGGAGGATGTGCGCGCGCTCAAGCGCTTGGCTCCGGACATTCCCAACGCCGAGGCCTTCTGCCTGTCGCTCGATCCTATGCCGAAGAAAATCGAGGGGGTGTCATGCCTGCCCTGGGAACGGGGGCTGGCCGAGCTCGGTTTGTAGACCAGCCGATTTTGGATTGCGGGCTCGCTGATTTAGGCTGAGGTATTCCTATGCCGCTCATGTAAATTGACCAGGCATACTCAGATAAACTGACACACCTGGCCGCACGTCTCCCCCGACCCAGGCCTTTGGATGAGCCGCCGCGGATGCTTCCCGGGCGAAATTAAAAAGCGTAACCTCTGGTTGCTCAAAGCAACGACGCCAGTATCTAGCTGGCGAAACCCGGAGGCTACGCTCATATGGACGATACCAAAGCCAATGCCGTCAAGCAAACTGCCGGTCGCCTCAGCATCATAAGCGAGAGCTTCGGTTTTTTGCCGTAAGGATTGAGCGGCATTTTGAGTTTCGGCCGGACTGGTACCGCCAGGGCGAGGTTCGCGACTTCGTCCTCGAATACTATGTCGTCGTGCGGGCG
>CAZGVK010000100.1:0-18696 GCA_964529095.1 uncultured Elusimicrobia bacterium | reverse complement strand
ATTGCCGCTGTCGGTCAGTGCTGCGATGATGTCCACAACGGAGAAATACCATTGCTCCTGATGCCACGCACGTCGAATCTTCTTTGCCCCAAAAACGATCATCTTGCCCGAGGAATCGGATGGCAACTCTTCGCTCATGCTATGGCTCCTTGGTTAAGACTGGCGCGGATCAGGTTTTGCGCGTCCCACGGGTCGGCGACTTCAAGGAACGCCCAGCGTCCGAATCCGCCGTGGTTGTTGATGGCCGGCACCCACAGCGTGCGCGCCGCGGCGACCTTGGCGGCTTTGTCCTTCTTCTTCTCGCCGGTGACTTCAACGATCAGGTTTAACAGGTCCGCCGGGCCGCGGCCGTCGTCGATGCAGGCAATAAAATCGGGGATATAATTTTTTTCCTCTCCATTGAGCGTGTAGGGAATGGTGAAGCTGAGGTTGTGGTTCTTGACATAGCGGATGACCTCGATCATGTCTTCGAGGCTTGCGGCCATCTTCTGTTCCCACGAGTCGGTATCGGCTACAACATGGGAGATATGGCACTTATCTTCACGGGTGGCAAACACCGGCCGCGTGGTGTCGAAATCGGCGTAACGAGTGGAGCCGGTCGTGTCATAGGGGCGCAGGATCGGCTTAAGCGCGGCCTTGCCGTCGGTTGATGCGACGATGGCCTTGTAGATGCGGTCGGCCGCGTCGTGCGAAAACTCGACAAGCAACAGCAGCTGCGGGAAAGTATTGTCTTTAACTGTCACGCATTCGGCAAGCCAACGTTTAGCGATGCCCAACACCTGAGGAAAGAGCCAGGGCTTGTCGTTGCCGTCGTCGTCGCGAAAATACTTTTCAAGCGTACGCTTGGCCAATACGAAGGCAACTTCATTGGGCCGGCGGCGCCTGAGATCGTCGAGAGTGTGAGTGCTGGATTCGCCTACTATGGGATCGAGCTGCACCTTGGTTGGGATGTCCGCGGTAGAGAGCGCCAGGTGCGATTCCGGTTTAAAGGAGGCGGTGAGCCGCTCACCGGCCACGTCGTAGCGATAGCCGAGAAGGCGGGGAAATGTGATCTCGCTGGCAATTCGGCTTTCGATGGCGCGCACGCGAGTGGGAAGCGGGCCGGGCTTTGGGTCCGTCGTTGCGCCGCTGCATGGGATGAAGGAAAACGGCACGCCGTAAACCTCGGCGTATTCAGGATCGAAATGGCCATTCTCGTTGGCGGCGTAACTCATGCGTCGCAGAGCGCGGCCGACCACCTGCTCGCAGAGCAGTTGCGTACCGAAGGCGCGCACGCCGAGAACGTGCGTGACGGTGTTGGCGTCCCAGCCCTCGGTGAGCATGGAGACACTGACCACGCACCTGACATGTTCGCCGAGCTTGCCGGCTTTGCCCACCGTGTTCATCACCTCACGCAGCAGATCTTCATCGGTGAGGTCGTCGGTGTCACGGCCAGGGAATCGAGCGCGGTAGTCGGCCTTGAACTCCTCAATTTCACGGGCGGCGATCTTCTTGAAGTCGTCGCTCATTGATTCGCCGGATTCAAGCTGCTGGCTGTCCACCAGAATCGTGTTCGGGCGGTGCAGCCAGCCCCCGTTTTGATCGTCGTTGCGGAAAATCGGCAGCTGTCCGGCCTGAACGACGGTCTTCTTGCCGATCAGCTTTTCCCAGCCGGCGATAAAGTCGAAGACAAGTTTTGAGACATTGGTGTTATTGCAGACGACGATAAACACCGGCGGCGTGATGCCGCGGGCGCGCGCCTCGCCGTTCTGCTCCCACAGGCGGTAATATTTCTCGTAGTTGCCGTAGAGGCTGTGCAGCGCACCCTGTAGTTCTACCGGGAGCTTAGGTTCGCCGCCGACCTCATCGGTTTTGCGGCCCTTCCTCGGCAGGTCCTCGCGGATGCGCAGCCACAGGTCACGGTAGGTGGGATGCTCGCCGGTCATCGAATCATCGGCGACGGGCACGCGCGGCACCTTGACGATTCCGGCTTCGATGGCGTCGATCAAAGAGAAGTCGGAGACCACCCAAGGAAATAACGTGCCTTCCGGATAGCCTGACCCGCGCAGAAAGAACGGCGTGGCCGAAAGATCGTAGATGGCCTTCACCCCGATCTTGGCTTTCACGTCCTCGATGCCGGAGATCCAGACGCGAGCCTCTTCCTCACGGCTCTTAGCCTCGGCGCGCTCCTCGGCGCTGAGCGTTTCATCCTCGCCGTCGGGCTTGCGGCGATAACAGTGATGGGCTTCGTCGTTGAGGATGATTATGTTTTTCTTGGTGTTCAGCTCGCGGCAGACGCGGCGCACCATCTGGTCCGGCGTCTCGGTAAACGGACTCGGCTGCCCATTAGCCAGAATCGACTTCGTGATCTTGCCGGCGGCGACCTTCTCGCGCAACTGGAAGGCATGATAGTTGGTGATGATGATCTTGGCCTGGCCAAGCTGTTCTTGGAGCTGGACGGGAACGATGTCGCGCTGGCTGTAGTAGTTTCCTGAATCGTTTGGCAGCAGAACCCGCAGTCGGTCGCGGATCGTGATGCCCGGCGTGACGACCAGGAATGTGTCGGAGTATCTGGCGTCCTGCGGGTTGGCTCGCTTGTTGAGCGTCTGCCACGCAATGAGCATGGTCATGACGACTGTTTTCCCGGAGCCGGTCGCCATCTTGAAGGCCTCGCGAGGTAGGCCGGGATTTGAAGATTCATTCGCCGCGCGAAGCGCGTTTTCGATCCAAGCATCGCCGTATTTATTGGCCACCTCGGAGAGGTAAATCGCGGTCTCAAGGGCCTCGATCTGGCAGAAGAATAACTTCTTCTCGCGATTGGGATCGGTCCAGTAGGCAAGCAGGCGCGAAGTCGTCGGCGTAACGCCGAGATAGCCGCCCTTGCGCCACATGTCAATGTGGCGGCGGATATCGTTGACGAGCTTGTTCTCTTCGATGCGGTCCGAGGTCCACTCGGTTTCAAAATGAAGCTGGTTAACTCCTTTCTTTTTCGGCTTGGCGATAGGAACGAAGTAGGAGCTGGTCCGCCGGCCCTTAACGACATCGTTGGTGATTCCCTCATCGGAAAACCGGAAATAGCGGGTAGGCTCTTTAAACGGCGAGTTGATGATGGGGTTTTCGATGACGACTTGTTTCATACAGCTTTCCGTCGGCCCTTTTGTGTAATAACCCGCAATCGAAGCTGTCCAGCGGCCAACTTTGAAAATGCATTATACCTCTTTAAAACCCAATGGGAAATAATAGCCACGGGCGGGGCGATTTCGGCGCGCGCAGCACGACCGCGAACTGCGAGTGGAGCTCAAAATTTTCCCTCCAGCCAGGGGAACGGGGTGGCGGCGGCAGAGTTCGACATTGCACCAAGTATTGCGTCCAACGCAATGAAGTTGTGAAAGAATCCCCCTCGGGGAGGAATGCCGCATTATAATCAACCGCTACTCGAATACAGTTGTTCTTCCGCCATCGGAGGGGATTTTTTCACAACTTCAATGTTTAGGGAGTATCGAAGATTAGGACATTACGCGCCTGTATAGAAGAATTACAAAACAAAGAGCGACCAGCGCAATCAGAAGCAGCTTGCGCAAGGGGGTTTCTTCATTCATCGGGATGCGCGGGGTCGCGGCAAGCAGTCCGGGAATGGACGAGGGACCAGCCTTGAGCGCTGCGAGCGCTCCCACGAGCAGTTCGTCCGCCGCCGGCCCGCGCCCGAACAATCGATAGCCCCAGTAGCTCCAAGGCAGATATCCGACTGCGAGCTTGTCTCCGGCTTTAGTTAAAGCCCAGGAATAGATGGCGATCGGGCCGGCTGAAGTGAGCGCTGCGCGCAGTGGATATATCTTAATTGAAGTCATGCCCGCAGAAGCTTGGATCAATTTGAGTATGTTGGCGGCCTGTTCGGCGGGTTTTACCGCAGCCGCTTCGGACAGTTTCTGAAAAAGAATTTCCGAGCCCGAGCCCTGGATGCCCAGCACAAATCGCTGTGCCATTTCCTCGTCGAGGAGCGAGCGCGAGCGCAGTCCGCCGCCAAGCGCCAGCTCAAGCTGGCCGTCAAGACTGCGCGCCACGCCGCTCGAGAAGACCTGGCCCGGGCCTCCGCCGGTCTGCAGCGCACCGAACAGGGAGGGGAGCATCGCTTCAGGGGCGGCGCTCATGAGCACGGCTACATGCGCCACCCCCGCAAGCGGAAAGACGGCCAGGACGAGACGGTCTTTTCCATCCAGCCGCGCTCGGAGCAGCTCCACCGCTATCCCGTTGCGGAATACGCGCGTCTCGACGTTTCCCCCGGAGCGGTAATCTTTCCGGCTCGCGTCGCGCATGCCTCTGAGCACGGCCTGAAGATAGCCGCGCACGGCCACGGGATTATCAAGCGCAAGCGCAGGCGCTGACTTAATAATGAAGGAACTCGCCTCCGGTCCCTTAAGTGCCATCACCGCATTGCGCACAACGCCGGAGTTTGTCACGTCCTTCCAACCGGGCGGCGGCTCGAGCATCAGCGCGGCAGATTTCGCGTGCGCTGAAAGCAAACACAGCGCGATCACGGTCGCGCAAACATTGCTCATCGGAGCACTGTCTATAAAAGACCTCGGCAACACGCAACATTATATATAATGCCGGTAGGAGCCAATGAAAGAGATTGTCGCCGCTGGCGGGCCGGTTCTCATTGTAATGGTCGTTCTCTCGATCTATTGCGTGGCCCTGATTTGGGAACGCCATCAGTTTTTCAGGCGCGCCGCCGGCGGTTCCGCGGAATTCCTCGCGAAAGTGCGCGCCGCCGCCGATGCGGGCAAGCTCCACATCGCCGTCGCGCTGGCCCAGACCCACAAAGGCCTCGCCGCGAGCGTCGTGCTGGCCACCTTGTCCGGCCCGACCAATCGCGACGAGCGCCGCCGAGCCGCCGAACGCGCCGCCGGCCGCGCCGTCTCCAAACTCGAGCGTGGAATCGCGACTCTGGGAACAATCGCCTCGGTCGCTCCCTTTATAGGCCTGTTCGGCACCGTTCTCGGCGTCATGCGCGCGTTCAAGGATCTCGCTAACGCCGCCGGCGCTGGGCCCGGCATAGTTGCCGTGGGCATCTCCGAGGCGCTGATATGCACCGCAGCGGGCCTGCTCGTCGCCATTCCAGCCGTCGCCGCCTTCAACCACTTCAATCAAAAGATTTCCCTTTTCGAAAACGAGCTCCGCTGGATGATCGACGAAGTTCTTGACGGCCTCGCTGAGCGCGCGCCTCGCTAGCGATGCGCGTCGATACGACCGGTTCAAGACGCCGCCGAGTCTTCGCGGAAATGAACCTTGTTCCGCTCATCGATGTCTCCCTGATTCTGGTCATCATCTTCATGGTGTTGACGCCAATGCTGGTGCACCATCAGATCACCGTGAAGTTGCCCAAAGCTTCCTCAGGAGCGCCCGCCGACCTGGACTCAACCGTGACGATCCAAATATCGCGCACGGGCGCGTTGACAATCGCGGATGTTGCCGTGCGCTGGGAGCAAGTGGAGCGCGAAATGACATTGCGTTTTTCGAAGGCGTCGGGAAAAACTTTGCTTGTGCAGGCCGACCGGCTGACGCCTGTGGAGAAGATCGTCACCCTGCTTGATTACGCGAAAAAGCTCGGCGTCGGCAAGCTCGGCATCGGCGTGACGCGGAACGACCAATGACGGCGACGGTTCCGTATCTTGCCCGCTCCGCCGGACTTCATGCCTTGATGCTTGGCGCCGCCGTTTTATATATGCCGGGCGCGGAGCGAAAGGCGGACGCGGTGTACCTGCTCGATTTCATCGGCGGGCCCGCGGCGATCCAAGCCGTCGGCCCGTCGCAGGCTGCGCCTCCTCTGGTTGCGGCCGAGCCCAAAAATAAAAATCCACGGACGATTGCCGATTCCTTCGCAACAAAACGCCGCCCTGCGATCCCATTGCCTCGCCCGAGCCTCTTTCAAGACTCGCCCCAGAGCAAGGTATCTTCCCAGCCGACGCCGCCTGCCGCCGAGCCTGCGTCCGCAACACTTGCCGCTATGCCCGGCAACGCCGCCGGCATCACCACCGATCTGCCCAACTTCCCGTATCCGTGGTATATCAGCCAAGTCCGGCAGATGCTCTGGGTCTCCTGGCAAAAACGTCTGCCTGTCTCCTCGGGAGAGGGTATTGTTATGTTTGCAATCATGCGCCAGGGCGCCTTCACCGATCTGAGAATGGAGTCGAGTTCAGGTGACGGCGATTTCGACGACGCTGCGATCAAGTCCGTGCGGGACGCCGCGCCATTTCCAGCCTTGCCCGCTGACTTCAGGGAGCCTTTTTTGAAGATTCACCTAACCTTGAAAGCGGATGCCTCATGGCGCTGATCCGGTCTTTTGTTTGCGGCCTGCTGGTGTACGGCGCCATCGTGGTCTCCTACCCCGACTGGACGGGCGCGGGTTATCATCTCATGACGCTGGCGCTGATCGCAGGCGGCGCCGTCAGCATCTGGGTATTCAACAAGGTTCTCGACCTCGGCGGCGCTGCCACAAAGCTCGCCGTCGAGTTGGCATTCCTCGTTGCGCTTGCGTTATTCCTCGGCTACACTTTGCCTCAGCAATCCGGCAAGCCGCCCTTCCAGCAATGGACCGAGGGCGCGCGTCCCACGCGCGCCGCCGCGCGAAAAGGCTTCATCCGCTTCGGCATCAACCCCAAAGGAACAGCCGCTGCGTGCGTCATCGCGCTTTTCCCGGCGCGTTGAGAATAAAAAATGGCGCACGTGCTGATTGAATGTGGTCGACGACGCCGTAAAAACGCTAGGCTACGGGGATGAGCATGAAAGACGACACCCGGGACGATGTTAAGAAGGCGGAGCGCCTCTGCGCGTCACGAGCCTTGATTATCAATCAACTCGGGCGCGTGATCGTGGGTCAGCGGGAGACGGTTGAAGAGATGCTCATCGCGCTGTTTGCGCGCGGCCATTGCCTTCTCCAAGGCGTGCCCGGGCTGGCCAAGACCTTGCTGGTGACAAGCCTGGCGCGCATTCTCGATCTGCATAGCTCCCGCATACAATTTACACCTGACCTCATGCCCTCGGATGTGACCGGCACCGAGATCCTGCAGGAGGACCCGGTGACGCGAGCGCGCTCTTTGCGGTTTGTGAAGGGCCCGATATTCGCCAATGTTGTTCTTGCCGACGAGATCAACCGCACGCCGCCGAAGACTCAGTCCGCTTTGCTGCAGGCGATGCAGGAGGGACAGGTGACCGCGGGCGCGCAGACGCTCGCCTTGCCGCAGCCGTTTTTCGTGATGGCCACGCAGAACCCCATTGAGCAGGAAGGGACTTACCCTCTTCCTGAGGCGCAGCTTGACCGATTCTTCCTGCAATCTTTGCTCGGCTACCCGACGCTTGAGGAAGAGCGCCGTATCGTGCTGGAGACCACCAGCACGGCCGTGCCTGATCTGAAGCCCGTCCTCGCGGCGGCGGAGGTTCTCGAACTCCAAGACCTGGTGCGGCGCGTGCCGGTGCCGGGGCCGGTCGTGGAAATGGCTGTGCGCCTGGTGCGGGCCACGCGGCCCAAGGATGAGCTCGCCGCCGACTTCGTCAAGCAGTGGGTGTCCTGGGGCGCAAGCCCTCGGGCCAGTCAAGCTCTCGTGTTGGGCGCCAAAGCGCGCGCCCTGCTTGATGGACGCCTGGCCGCGTCCGCTGAGGACCTTTTGCGCATAGCGAAGCCCGTGCTGCGCCATCGTTTGACGCTCAATTATCAAGCAGAGGCCGAAGGCGTGGTGGCCGACGAAATCATCGGGCGTTTGTTGCTTGCGCTGGCTTGATCCGGAGTCTTTGGCTCGTCTCAAGGGCCTAGCTATTTCCCCGCGACGCGCCTGCGGCTTGTCCGGCGCTTCCGGAAAACACCGGACTTTGGCCCGCGGCCACTCGCGCGATTTTGCGCAGCGCCGGCCGTACTCCTATGGAGACGAATCGCGGAGCATCGACTGGAAGGCGTATGCGCGCCTCGATCGTTTCTATGTCCGAGAATTCCGGGCCGAGGACCGCATTCCCGTTTTTGTGTTGCTTGATCATTCCGCCTCGATGAGCTATCAAAGTTCCGGCCGTCCGTCGAAATTTGACCTTGCCCGCCATATCGCGGCGGCGATTGCTTGGCTGGCGCTGGCTCAGGGCGATGAGGCTGGCCTCATGACATTCGCGGCCACGGCGACTTTAGATCTTCCTCCACGCGCGGGCGCAGCGCAGCTCGGCGCGTTTGATCGAGCCCTCTCCTCAATGATGGCGGACGAGGAAACCGATCTGGAGAAGGCCATCACGGCGGCCGCCGGCAAGTTGCCTCGTCGAGGGCTTGTCGTGCTCGTGTCCGACTTGATGGGTGACATCGCGGGTACTTTAAAGGCCCTCCGCGCGTTGACAGCGCGGCGTCACGAGGTTTTAATAGTCCGCACGCTTGATCCCGACGAATATAACTTTCCCTACGAAGAATCGGGCCCCTGTTTTTTAGAAGGGCTTGAGGGCGGCCTGCCGCTGTTCTTGGATGCGCGCGAAGCGGCCCCCCTCTACCGGGCTGAGTTCGCGCGCCAGTCGGAAGTGTATGCAGGCGCCTTGCGTCGAGCGGGACTGGCCTATGTCGTCGCGGAGACAGGCGGTCGCTGGGAGGAGGCGCTCGGGCGTCTGTTCTCACGGTGAGATTAGACTTTCCTCTTGCCTTATGGGGCTTGCCTCTTGCCGGCTTGCCCATCCTGCTGCATCTTCTCTCGCGGCGGACCGCGCGGCGAATCCTATTTTCAGACCTTTCCCTGCTCCGCGCCATTGACGCGCAGGCGCGTCCAAAAGCGCGCTTGCGCGAATTCCTGTTGCTGGCGATGCGTTGCCTGCTGCTTGCAGCGCTTATTTTTGCGGCTTCCGCCCCCGTTTTACATGGGGATACCGCAGCAGGAGGCGCCGGCCTCGACCTTATATTGCTTCTTGACGCATCATACTCGATGCGCGCTCGCGACGGTGTCCATGCGCGTTTTGAGGCTGCGCGCGAGGCGGGGCGCCGTTTGCTCAGGAGTTTGTCGCCGGGCGCACGCATTGCCGTTGGCATCTATGACGAGAAGCTCAAAGCGCCCCTTCTATGGACCGATGCGCATGCGGCCGACGCAGCACTTCTTGCGGCACGGCCCGGTTGGCGCGGAACCAATGTCGCGGCAGCGCTCGCAGACGCAGGAGCAGCGCTTGCCCGCGTTCCCCGCGGCCGCCGCCGAGCGGTGGTTGTCTTGGGCGATGGAGCGGAGCACGGGCTTCGCGCCAAAGCCGATCTCCAAACCCTGGACGGCGTTTCCTTGCTCGGCCTTCAATTTCCCGCTCTGCCGAATGCGTGGCTTGTGTCCGCGTTGCCGACTGCCGATTCAAGCGCCCGCGCGCCCAAGGTCGAAATAAAAATTGCGGCGTCAGGTGCTGCGGTTTCCACTCCGCTCGATCTATGGGTGGGAGAGCAACGCTCCGGATCGACTTCGGCGACAGCACCTGCGGGAGGAGAAGGCCGTGCCGCCTTGGCCCTGCCCACCGCAGAGAATACATCCTCCTGGGCCGGGCGCGTGACGGCGCGCGTTGACGCGCTTGCCGTTGACGACGAGGCTTTTTACGCGATTGCGCACCGCGCCTCCCCCCGCGTTCTTGTCCTTCATTCCGATCCCGCATTCTTCCGTGCCGGCAAGGCGGGCTGGTTTCTGCGGGAACTGTTCGGCGGCGGGTCCCAGACCTTGGCCGATCGCGACGCCGATTTTTTGGAAGCTGTGCGTTGGAATGAAGCGAACCTCTCGAAATATGGGACCGTGCTTCTCGCCGACGCGGCCCGTCCGCCGCCCGGTCTTTCCGCCGCGCTCGAAAGTTTCGTTATGCGCGGCGGCGGCATTTGGTTGATGCCGGGCGCGCGCGCGACCGAGGCTGACCTTTCCTCCTATCCATGGCTTCCGGCGAGCTTCAGCTCCAGATCAGAAGCTCATGAGGTGAAAGGATTCAAGGTTGCTCGCGCGGGTTTTGCCACGGTCGGCTGGGATGAGCTTGACCTCGCGCGCGTTATGCTCAAGCAACGCTTTCGCCTGGATCCGGCCGCCGGCTCTGAAACTTGGGTCGCAGGCGCCCTGAACGAACCTCTGCTCGTTGCAGGCGCCATCGGACGCGGACGCGCTGTGGTATGGGCGGCGCCGATTGATGCCGAATGGTCCAATATTGGGCTGAAGCCTATTTTTATCCCTTGGGCGCGGGCGTGCTTGGCTCTCAGCATTCCGGAGTTTCCGTCCGATATTTTGCGGCGCGTTAAAATCGGCGAGCCGTTGACGCGCGCCTGGACATACGGTGAAGCGGCGCCTGATCGCGTGATCGTGCGCTCTCCTGATGGCCAGAGGAGAACACTCGCGGTGGCTGGACGCCGCGCGGTTCTTCCCGAGGCGCTCCTCCCTGGGCTTTATGCCTTCGAAGAGGCAACGCGGGAGACGATCTACGCGGTCAATCTCGATAGTTCGCGGGGTGAGAGCGACCTGAGCCCTGCCGTGTCCCCGCCTTGGCGTCCCGTCGATCCGGCTGCGCTGGAGACGGAGTTTTTTGAGGCCGTCTATGGAAAGAATCTCAGCGCGTGGCTGTTGGTCCTGGCGGCAATCGCCTTGCTGGCAGAGCTTTTTCTTTCACTTCCGCGTACCCGAGCAATGACTCGATTGTCGGCTCATGCCGTTGTCCTTATTATTTTTTTGGCGGGTCCAACGGCAGCACAGCAAGGCGATCGCTTTATCTGGACTCAACTTCATCTCGGCGAGAACTGGGATCCGTATCCCGACGCCCCCGCCTCCGTCGCGGCATGGCTGGCGAAAGTCACGAGCATGCACGTTGCGCCCGAGCGCCGCGTGATTGCGTTGAATGACCCGGCGCTATTCTCCTCGCCGTTTCTTTATCTCTCGGGCGCCTCCGCTCTCCCTGAGTTGCGCCCGGAGGAGCTGCGGCGGCTGCGTCAGTATATTTTGGGCGGCGGGTTCCTATGGATTGAAGATTTTGGCGGCGGGCCGCCGGGCTCCTTTGATCGCTGGGTGCGCCGCGAACTTCTGCGGATTCTGCCCGACGCTGTTCTGGGAGCATTGCCTAAAGAGCATGTGCTTCTACGCACTTTTTTCCTATTGCCCGGGCCGGCCGGCCGCGTGAGCGTCCATGGAGTTCTCGAAGGTGTAGAGTGGGGTTCGCGCGTGGCGGTGTTGTACACGCGCGACGACGTTCTCGGCGCGTGGGCTCAGGACGCGCTCGGCAAGCCCTTGCGAGCGTGCGTGCCCGGAGGGCAGGCGCAACGCGAATTGGCCCGACGCCTGACGCTCAATGTGGTCATGTATTCATTGACCGGTTCGTACAAATCCGATGCGGTGCACCAGTCCGCCATTCTCGATAAGCTCAAGGCGGCAACGCCCGCAAGAGATTTACGATGAGACTGGCTCTCGAGCCGGGCTCAGGCGCGCTGCTGACCGTCGCGCTTCTGGCCGGCGTTTTTATCCTGCACGCGCTACGCAGTTCTGCGCGTTACCACCTGTTGATTCTAAGAGGCCTGGCGGTTGGATCGCTCTGCCTGTCTATTTTACGTCCCGAGATCCTCGTGCGCGAGGGGCAAATCCAGAAACCGCGTCTGCTGATTCTTCTTGACGCCGGCCATCCGATGAAGGGCAAAGCCCCGGGTGTCGGTTCACGGTTTGCACAGGCACGAATGTGGTTGCAGAAGCATCGCGCTCTCATTGAGGCGAAGGCGGAGGTGACACTCGTCCTTGTGTCCGATCGCGCCCGCCCGCTCGGTGGTTTCGATGCGCTCGAGGCCGCCGCTGCCGAGGACACCGCCTTCAAGCCTGAGCAAAGCTTGCCGGAAGCATTGCCGGCCGCGGGTCTGCCCGCGCGCGCATGGCTGCTGAGCGACGGCATCACCGAAGGCGCTGGCGACTTCGGAGGACTCTCGGCGCAACTGGGTTTCCCCGTGGATATTCTCGGAGCGGGCTCGTCGCGGCGCGAGACGGGCGTTGCCTTCCTCGATCTGAAGGCGCCGGATTTTTCCTTTCTGCATGACGCAATATCTGTCACCGCAACGATCGAGGCGACGGGGCTTGCGGGACTTGACGCCGTGGTGATTTTAGCGCGGGCGGAGGCGGGCGGCTGGCGTGAGGTCGGGCGTGTCAAAAGGCGCATCAGCGCGGATTCGGAGAAGTTTACGGCGGCATTCTCGGCGCCCGCAGGCGGTCTTGGAACCGCGCGCCTGCGCTTGAGCGCTGAGGGCGGAGGGCGGCGGAATGCGCGCGAATTCGGCGTCGAGACCGTGCGTCAGAAATACCGCATCATGTACCTGGCCGGCCGGCCGAGCGCTGAATATGCGGCCTTGCGCGAGTTCCTCAAGGAAGATCCGAACTATGAGCTTGTCTCCTTCGTGATATTGAGGAATCCGGAGAATCCTTCCCCGGCGTCCGACAGCGAACTCTCTTTGATCCCCTTTCCCGTCGATGAGATCTTTGGCCGCGCCTTGCCGCAATTCGACTTATTCATTTTAGAGAATTTTTCCGCCGCGCGCTTCCTCCTGCCGCCGCAGTATCTCGCGGCGCTCAAGCGCTTCGTCTCCGGCGGCGGGGCGTTGCTTGTCAAAGGCGGAGAAAACGCATTTTCCGCAGGCGGCTACAAGAACTCTCCTCTTGAGGAAGTTCTGCCCGTCGTCTTGTCATCACGCAGCCCCGATTTTGTCCCGGGGCTGTTCTCCCCCCAGGCGGGGCCTCCGGAGCATCCGCTGGTGCGCCTTTATGAAACGCCGGAACTCTCGCGCCGCGCCTGGGAGGCTTTGCCCGCGCTCGATGGCTGGGGTCGTTTCGCCTCGGTGCGGCCTGGAGTGACGGTCTTGGCCGCGCATCCTCGGGAAACGACCGAAGATGGACAAGCGCTGCCTGTCGTTGCGGTGCGCTCCTACGGCCGCGGCAAGGTCATGCTGATCAGCACCGACTCCTCATGGCGCTGGAAACTCGGCGCCGCCGCCTCCGTTGAGGCCGCAGGATTTTATGCGCGATTCTGGGCCCGTTCGATCCAATACTTGACGGGAAGCCTGGATGTGTCGAAAGTGAAATTCGCGCCATTGCCGGATCGCATGCCGTCGCGTGAGCCTGCGCTCCTGTCCTTGCGCGTCTTCGATGAGGGCTTTGGCCCCGCGGCGGCAGTCGACACGCGCGTGTCCGTGACTTGGACGGGACCCGACGATCGCGCGCGCGAGGTTTTCGCGCGCGCGATCGAGCCCGGCGCGTACGCGATCGAACTGACGGGGCTCCTGCCGGGCGTGCATCAAGTCCACGCTTCAGTTCGCGTCCACGGCCGCGCCTGGGGGAGCGATGAGATCCGCTTCAATTGGGCGCCGAGCGCAGACGAGCCGATGGACCGCGCCTGGCTTACGAAGGCGGCCGCGGCAAGCGGCGGCCGATTCGAGGATTTATCCACCGCTCATCCCGAGGAGCTTCTCAAACTTTTGCCGCCGGCGCGCCCGAGCGCTGCTGCGGCCTACCGCCTGCGCCCTTTCATCTCGCCGCTCTGGCTGGCTCTCACGGCCCTTCTTTTCCTGATCGAATGGGCGCTTCGCCGGCGCGCGGGGCACGCTTAGGGCTCGCGTCGTTGCTTGAGGTAGAAGGTGAGCATGTGCGCGACGGCCATGTGCATATCCTCGATTACGCCATACTGATCGCTGGCAATCAGCAACACCTCATCCGACAGGCTTTTGAGCCGGCCTCCGTCGAATCCGAGCAAAGACACCACGCGCGCGCCGCGCCGACGCGCGAGCTTGGCGGCGGCGACAAGGTTGGCGGAATTGCCGCTGCCGCTGATCAGGAGGACAACGTCATCCTGAGCAACGACGTTTTCGAGCTGGCGTGAAAAAGTTTCCTCGAAAGAGAGATCGTTGCCAATGGCGGTTATAAAAGCGGTGTTGTCCGACAAGGAAACGCACTTGAGGCGCTTGGCGCCCGGCCGCGAAGCGGTCTTGCCGAAGTCGCAGCCGACATGCGCAGCGCTCGCGGCTGAGCCGCCATTGCCGCAGACCCAGATGAAGCGTCCCGAGGACTGAGCGCGCTCGATGACGGACGCCACCTTGGAGAACGCTACGAGATCCAGGCGGTTCCACTGCTCGAAAGTGCGCTCACGATACCAACTCGCGAAGGCTTTGACGTCTAGTCCCCCTGGACCAGTGGCGTGGGTGGCACCGGGCTTGGTTCCGGAAATTTTTTTCATGGGCCTGATTCTAGCATTGCCTCGACCTGGTTGCAGACATGCGCGGCAAACGGCAGCGCGCAGGTAAATCCCGGAGAAACGGCGTTGAGCACATGGATGGAACGGGCGTTGCCTTCAAGCACGAAGTCCATGACGAGCGTTTTCTTCTCAATGTCCACCAATTGGGCGCGAATGCCGGGTCTTCCCCAGCGTCGATAATCAGACGCATTCACGCCGTCGGCAAGCCGTCCGGCCAAGGCAGTCATCACGCTTTTTGAGTTCTTCTGAATCTCCTCCCATGCCAGACGCCGAAAGTCAAATCCGGCACCGAAGAAAAGCCCTGCCTGGCGGCAGAGTATTTCCGCCAATTCCGACGCTGAGAACCCGGCGAGCCCGCCGTAGTTTTCCCGCCACAACGCAGGGATTGCGGTCGGGCCGATCTTCACTCTGCCGTCGACGGTCACCGTAATGTGTACGCCTAAAAATGGATTTCCGATATCCGGCACGGGATAAATGTGCGTTCGGAAAGCGCCTGCGGGCTCATCGGAATACAGGTAGAGCCCTTTGAACGGAAGAATTCGGTACCGCTGGGAGAAGCCGAAGTCAAGCGCCACGCGGTCTGCGTACAGTCCGGCCGCATTGACGATGAAGCCCGCCGTGATCTTCCCATTGGAGGTGAATACGATGCGGTCGGAATGTCCCTGATAGGCCGTGTTCCATCGGAGGTCGACGCCCTCGCCCCGCGCATCGGCCACGAGCGCTGCAAGACAGGCTTCAGGGTCGACGACCGCTGTCGAGGGCGAGTGCAGCGCCCGGCCAAATGTTCGTGCCCGCGGCTCGATCTCCTGCGCCTGTTTCTCATCGACGAGACTGACCGGAACGTCGTTCGCGCGCCCCCGGCGTAGAAGTTCATCGAGAACCGGCAGGTCCTCCGGGCGCGAGGCCACCACAAGCTTCCCGCAAGTTCGCAGGGGCAGCCCCCTGTCGCGGCAGTATGCGGTCCAAGCGAGGTTGCCCGCGCGGGTCAGGCGCGCCTTCAGGCTGTCGGCCGTGTAGTAGAACCCGGCGTGCAGGACGCCGCTGTTTCGCCCGCTTGCGTGGCGGGCAGGACCATCTTCCTTGTCAAGCAAAACGATGCTAGCGTTTATGAAGCGGCGCTTCAGCTCGCGTGCAATCGAGAGGCCAATCACCCCGCCGCCGACCACTAGAAAATCGTAAACTTCCATCCACTCCATTATACTATCCTCCGTCCCCAGCTCGCAGAAGCAATTGACCAGACTCAACCTAAAGCCGTAGAATGTTCAAGTCCTGAATAAAGTCCCCTTCTCGGAGATTATTTTCCCATGAAAGTTCTCGTCACCGGTGCCGCCGGCTATGTTGGTTGCGTTCTCGTCCCCAAACTGCTCGAGGCAGGCCATAGTGTGGTTGCCTACGACATCATGTACTACGGCGCCGAGGGCCTCAAGCCCCATCCTCGCATGCAAGTGTTTAAGGCCGACCTGAGAGACGTCCACGCATTCGTCTCGGCCGTCACTCGTTGCGAGGCCGTGATCCATCTCGCCTGCATCTCGAACGATCCCAGCTTCGAATTGGATCCCGCTCTGGGGAAATCCATCAATTTTGATTGCTTCGAACCCATGGTCCTCGCCAGCCAAGCCGCCGGCGTCAAGCGCTTCATTTACGCATCATCGAGTTCCGTCTACGGTGTTAGCGAGTTGCCCAATGTGGATGAGACCCACCCGCTCAGTCCGTTGACCGACTACAGCAAGTTCAAGGCCCTGTGCGAGGAAATTCTTCCGCGTCTCGCAAAGCCCGGCTTTGCGGCCTGCGTGATCCGTCCCGCGACCGTCTGCGGCTACTCGCCGCGCACGCGCCTGGACCTCACGGTAAATATTCTGACGAACCTGGCGGTCAACAAGGCAAGGATCACGGTCTTTGGAGGTTCCCAGAAACGCCCGAACATCCACATCGACGACATCTCCGACCTGTACGTTCAGCTCCTGGACCTTCCTGTCGATAAGATCGATGGAAAAATATGGAACGCCGGCTACCAAAACCACACGGTCGCCGAACTGGCAACAATGGTTCAGGCGGTCGTTGAAAAAGAGTTCCCGGAAAAAGCCCCGATTATGATCGTCACAAGCCCGACCGACGACCTGCGCTCCTACCAGGTTTCCTCTGGAAAAATCACCCGCGATATTGGATTT
This sequence comes from uncultured Elusimicrobia bacterium, assembly GCA_964529095.1. Classification (GTDB taxonomy): domain Bacteria; phylum Elusimicrobiota; class Elusimicrobia; order UBA1565; family UBA9628; genus GWA2-66-18. Next base: position 2,323 of record CAZGVK010000100.1, on the reverse strand, counting down.
GCGCCCAAACATACGGTCGAAGATGCCATTAGAGACCTCTGCCGCGCTTTTAAGGCGGGCCAACTTCCCGACAGCCTTGCCGATCCGCGTTACTTCAACGTGAAGATCATGGGCCGGGCCGCTCCCGTCGCATGACGCGCAAACCGCGAGCGCTCGTGACCGGAGGAGCTGGTTTCATTGGGAGCCATCTCGTCGACCGCTTGCTGGACGACGGCCACGAGGTCATCGTCCTTGATAATTTTTCCACGGGACGACCGCAAAATCTCGCGCACCTGAAAGATAATCCGAGGCTCTCTCTTCTGCAAGCTGACGTCTGCGACCATGGAAAGATAGCCCCGTATTTTAAGGACGCTGACTGGGTCTTCCACCTGGCAGCGCTCGCCGACATCGTCCCGTCGATCGAGCGTCCAACCGATTATTTCCATGCCAATGTCGTCGGTACCCAGTCAGTTCTGGAGGCCGCCCGCGCGGCCGGAGTCAAGCGCTTCATTTATGCCGCCTCATCCTCCTGCTACGGCACTCCGGATCAATATCCGACTCCCGAGACCGCTGTGATGCGGCCTCAGTATCCATACGCGTTGACCAAGCGTCTTGGTGAAGAGTTGGTCCTGCACTGGGGCAAGGTGTACGGGATTCCAGTCGTCTCGACGCGTTTTTTTAATGTGTATGGTCCGCGTTCGCGCACCTCCGGAACCTACGGCGCCGTCTTCGGCGTGTTCCTCGCGCAGAAGATCCACAAAAAACCATTCACCGTCGTCGGCGATGGAAAACAAACCCGCGACTTCACCTATGTGGCTGACGTGGCCGTAGCGCTGGTGAAGGCTGCAGACTCCGGCGTCTCCGGGGAAATATTCAACGTCGGGTCAGGGAACACCTACAGCGTCAACCGCCTTGTCGAGTTGCTGGGAGGGCCGGTGATTTTCATCCCGAAGCGTCCGGGCGAGCCGGACTGCACCTTCGCCGACAGCTCTAAAATAAAACATATGCTCGGCTGGGAAGCGAATGTTTCCTTCGCAGAGGGCGTGAAGCGGATGCTCGATCGACTCGACGACTGGAAATCCGCGCCGGTTTGGACGCCTCAATCCATCGAGCAGGCCACGAAGGCCTGGTTCGACAATCTCGCCCCGGACGCGCAGCGCTAAAGCATGATCGCCAAGACGAGTGCTAATCCTAAGATCAAGACGCTCAAGGAGCTGGCCGCCGTCCTGGCCAAAGCCCGTAAGAGCGGCAAGAAGGTGGCGCTGTGCCACGGCGTCTTCGACCTCATGCACCCCGGGCATGTGGTGCATTTCCGCGAGGCGCGGGCGCTGGCCGACATGCTCATCGTCACGATCACTCCCGATAGCCTCGTCAATAAAGGCCCGGGGCGCCCGATCTTCAATCAGCAGCTGCGCCTCGATACATTGGCCGCCGTTGAATTCATCGAGTATGTATCGCTTAATGATTGGCCGACGGCCGTAGAAACGATAAAACTTCTAAAACCAAATTTTTATGTCAAAGGGTCGGATTACTCCGACAAAGCGGCCGACGTCACTGGAAAAATTTCCGCGGAAGAATCCGCAGTGCGCGAAGTCGGCGGACGGCTGGTGCTCACCGGCGGCTTTCGTTCCAGTTCAAGTTTCCTGATTAATCGCTTCTTCAGCTCCTATCCCGAGGCCACGCAGGAATATCTCCACCGGATGCGAGGGAAGCACTCGGGCTCGGAGATTGTCGATTGTCTGCAGGGCCTGTCTGATTTAAAAGTGCTCGTCGTCGGCGAGGCCATACTCGACGAGTACTTCTACTGTATTCCCCTCGGCAAAACGCCGAAGGACACGATCGTCGCGACAAAATTTTCCACGCGGGAGCGCTTCGCCGGCGGCGCCGTCGCGACGGCCAACCACCTGGCCGGCCTATGCCGCGAAGTGACCTTGTTGACCGCCACGGGTCCTGATGACGAGGAGGATGAATACCTGCGCCGGAAACTGCGCCCGAACGTACGCATGGAGTCCATGCGTACGGCCGACCGGCCGACGGTGCGCAAGCGCCGCTTCCTGGAGCCGAACTTCATGACGAAGATGTTCGAGATTCAATACCTGGACGACTCGCCGATTAAAAAAGGCGACGAGGACATCTTTGGCGGAAAGCTTCAGGCATTGCTTTCGCGCCATGATTTTGTCGTCGTCAATGATTTCGGCCACGGCCTGCTGACGCCGAAGTTGCGCCACATCCTCAGCCGCTCGAACAAATTTCTCGCTCTGAACACGCAGTCGAACTCCGCCAATCACGGCTTCAACGCTGTCACAAACTATTCCCGCGCCGACTACGTCGCCATCGACGAGCC
>CAZGVK010000099.1:0-29769 GCA_964529095.1 uncultured Elusimicrobia bacterium | reverse complement strand
CTCGATGATGAGCTGCTCAAGAACCTCGGCGATATTCAGCTCAAGAACAGCCTGCCCCCCTCCGAGTCGCTCGCTTCCGGCGACTTCACCGTGGAGATGGAGACGGGCACGGGCAAGACCTATGTCTACCTGCGCACGATTTTCGAGCTCAACAAGCGCTACGGCTTCACCAAGTTCGTCATAGTGGTGCCGTCTGTGGCGATCAAGGAGGGTGTGTACAAGTCCCTCCAGATGACTGAAGAACATTTCAAGGGACTCTATGCGGGTGAACCTTGCGATTATTTCTTGTATGACTCGTCGAAGCCCGGTCAGGTGCGCAGTTTCGCCACCAGCCCACAGATACAGATCATGGTTGTTACGGTCGGCGCCATCAACAAGAAGGACGTCAACAACCTCTACAAGGATAATGAAAAGACCGGCGGTGAGAGACCAATAGACTTGATCAAAGCCACGCGCCCCATCGTCATCGTAGACGAGCCGCAAAGCGTGGACGGCGGCCTGGATGGTCGCGGAAAAGCAGCCCTCGACGCCATGAGCCCGCTCTGCACTCTGCGCTACTCGGCGACGCACGCGGATAAGCACCACATGGTCTACCGCCTTGATGCGGTGGACGCCTACGAGAGGCGGCTCGTCAAACAGATTGAGGTAGCCTCGGCCACGGTGGAGGACGCCCACAACAAGCCCTATGTGCGGGTGGTGAAGGTCGAGAACAAGCGCGGGGCGATAGCCGCCAAGGTCGAACTCGGAGTTCAGACAGCGACCGGCATCAAGCGCCAGGAAGTCATGGTGCAGGACGGCGACAACCTCGAACAAACAACCGGGCGCGCGATTTATGCCGACTGCCGCATCGGTGAGATTCGTGTCGCAAAGGGCGACGAGTACGTGGAGCTGCGTGTGCCGGGCGGCGAGCAGTACCTCAAGCCCGGTCAGGCCTGGGGCGACGTGGACGCATTGGCTGTTCAGCGGGAGATGATCCGCCGCACGATCCGCGAGCACCTCGACAAAGAAAAACGCCTACGCCCGCAGGGGATCAAGGTGCTTTCCCTGTTCTTCATCGACGAGGTGGCCCGCTACCGGCAGTACGACGCCGACGGCAATTCGGTAAAGGGCGACTATGCCCGCATCTTCGAGGAGGAGTACCGGCGTGCCGCGAAGATGCCCGAGTACGACACCCTCTTCAAGGAGGTGGACCTCACCCGCGCTGCCGAAGAGGTCCACAATGGCTACTTCTCGATCGACAAGAAGGGCGGTTGGACCGATACGGAGGAGAGCAACCAGACTAACCGCGACAGCGCCGAGCGCGCCTACAACTTGATCATGAAGGAGAAGGAGAAGCTGTTGAGCTTTGAGACCCCGCTCAAATTCATCTTCTCCCACTCCGCGCTCAAGGAAGGCTGGGACAATCCGAATATCTTTCAGATCTGCACCCTGCGCGATATCCATACCGAACGCGAGCGCCGACAAACGATCGGCCGCGGCCTGCGGCTGTGCGTCAACCAGGCCGGCGAGCGAATCCGGGGCTTCGAGGTCAACACGCTCACCGTGGTGGCCATGGAGAGCTACGAGCAGTTCGCCGAGAACCTGCAGAAGGAGATCGAGACCGACACCGGAATACGCTTCGGCATCGTCGAGCCGCACCAGTTTGCGGCCATCGCGGTCTATGCGCCCGACGGGATCAGCTCGCCGCTGGGTGTGGAGCAATCAAAGGCCCTGTGGGAACACCTCAAGTCCGCCGGCCACATCGACGCTAAGGGAAGGGTGCAGGACTCGCTTAAGAAGGCGCTCAAGGACGGCGCGCTGACGGTTCCAGCGGCGTTCACAGCACAGCTCGATCAAATCGCCGCCGTGCTCACAAAACTCGCGGGACGCCTGGAAATCAAGAACGCCGACGAACGCCGCCAGGTTCGCACACGGCAGGCCATGCTGCACAGCGCCAATTTTAAGGCCTTATGGGACCGCATCAAGCACAAGACCACCTATCGGGTGTACTTCGACAATGAAAAGCTTGTCGAAAGCTGCATCGGCGCTTTGCGGGACGCGCCGCCGATCGCAAAGACGCGCCTGCAATGGCGCAAGGCCGACATCGCCATCGGCAAGGCAGGCGTTGAGGCCACTGAGCGTGGGGGTGCTGCGACCGTCGTGCTCGATGAGGGTGACATCGAACTGCCCGACGTGCTCACTGATCTCCAGGACCGCACGCAGCTCACGCGGCGCACGATCCACCGCGTCCTGAGCGGCAGTGGGCGCCTCGACGACTTCAAGCGTAATCCTCAACAGTTCATCGAGACGGCGGCGGAGGCCATCAACCGCTGCAAGCGCCTCGCGGTGGTTGACGGAATCAAGTATGTACGCCTCGGAGACGAGCAATTCTACGCTCAGGAGCTGTTCGAGAAGGAAGAGCTGACGGGCTACCTCAAGAACTCTCTGGCCGTCGAGAAGTCCGTGCACGAGCAGATCATCTACGACTCCGACACCGAAGCCGCGTTCGCGGATCAGCTTGAGAAGAACGCCGCCATTAAGGTCTATGCCAAGCTGCCGGGGTGGTTCAAGGTGCCGACCCCGCTGGGAAGCTACAACCCCGACTGGGCAGTGCTGGTGGAGAAGGACGGGGCCGAGCGGCTGTATTTCGTGGTCGAGACCAAGAGCGGGCTCTTTATCGACGATCTGCGCGACAAGGAACGCGCGAAGATCGAGTGCGGCAAGGCGCACTTCAAGGCTATCGCCATGGGCGAGTCACCAGCGGAATATATCGTTGCGCGGACGCTGGACGACGTTCTGAACAGCACGGTGGCGTAGCGATGATATACGTTCCCGTCGGCAGCTGGCGCTATTTCTGCGCCGTGTCGGCTTTAACCCCCAACCTCGATAACGCTTGGTGCCCCGTCTTGCGCTGAATTTTCCCAAGCCCAGCCCCGCGCGCGCTACAAGAACTCCTCAAAGAAAGCGCGCGTCGGCACAAGCGCATGGTTATGGTTCACGATCGTCACGCTGCGTAATGATGGATTAGCTCTGAAACGAACGTTTGATACGGGATGCCCTGTCGATTGGCCTTCTGTTTGATGCTCTTCAAGTCCTGGCTGTTAATGCGGATGTTCAGGACGGCATCCTTTTTGCGCCTAGCGACTGCTTCGGCAATCCGATCAAACTCCTCGCGAGAGGCCGGACGGTACTCTCCGCGACCGACGGCCAACTCAATAGCACGCTCGCTCTTGCTGAGGCTGATGTTCTTCTTCATTCTAGTTCTCCCCGCAACCATTTCTTTGTATACATCCGGCTTGGGAAAAGCGTCTTGAGGAATATAGCATCCCCAGCTTGCACGTATGGCACGGTCCAAATATAGCTGTCGAGCTCAAAGAGCATGAGCTTCTGATGCGATCTCTTTGGGTGCTGCTCGATCGTGACAAACGTAGCGCGAAGGATGTCCTCAAAGGATGCGCCCCTTATTCGCTTGAGCGATTCGCTCTTAAGGGGATCCCAGCGGATGTTCATTCGTTAATAGTGTAATGCGAAAGTATATACAAGTCAATAGATGCGTGCGCCGTTCCGTCGATCAGCTCGGGCTTGAAGTTCCCGATGTCGAGCCGAAGCCGGTCCTGTCGTCTAAAGTGAGGCGCTCCCAATCCCTCGAACCATCGTCGATCTGATTTGCCGCAGTCATTAGGACCACCTCCTTTGTCAAGAAAATCGGAGAAGCAGGAGTTCGCAGGCGAACCCGGGGCCGAACGCGGCCATCAGTCCGTGCGCGCCTGAGCGCGGTTCATCTCTCTCCAAGGCGTCGCGCAGGATGAAGAGCAGAGAGGAGGATGAAAGGTTCCCGTTTTCAGCGAGAAAGTTCCGAGATAGACTTGTTTTTTGCGGATCGATGCCGAGCGCGCGCTCGCAGGCGTCGAGGATTTTAGAGCTGCCGGGGTGGATGAGAAAGCGCTCCATATCGCCTGTCTTGAGGCCATGACGCGCGAGAAACGGTTCCACTGCGCCGGCAAAATTATCTTCAACAAGCAGCGTGGTCCGTGGAGAGAGAACGAGGCGCATTCCTTGATCGGTGAAGTCCCATCCCATGACGTCGAGCGAATGGGGAATGAGAACGCTCGCCGAGTCGACGATTTCTGCGCGGGCATGAGCGTGCCTGCGGTGACGATCGCCGACGAGGACCGCGGCCGAGGCGCCGTCGCCGAAGAGAGCTGCCGCCACGATCTGCGTTGTCTCCTGTTCCTGCGGCATAAAAGTCAGGCTGCACAACTCGACCGAGAGCACGAGGACGGACTCTTCCGGCTTTCCCAACAGGAAGTCGGCTGCGCGAGAAAGCGCTACAGCGCCGCCGGCGCAGCCGGAACCGAACAAGGGCGTTCGTTTGAGGATGCGCTGAAAGGGGAGGTCTTGGACCAGATGGGCCTCGAGGCTTGGGGTGAGCAGGCCTGTCGTGGTCACCGAGATGATATGTCCGATGTCGGAAAAATCCAGTTCGGCCTTATCGAGCGCTGAGCGTATCGCCTGTTCAGAAAGAGAGCGGGCGTGCGTGAAGTACGCGGAATTTTTTTCCGCAAAGGACCACGGCGACAGATAGCGTTCGATCGGCTCGACAAGGGCGCGCGAGCGCACGCCGGCATGGTCAAAAATGGCTTGGCGTACGGGGGAATCGAGCATTGAACCGAAAGCCGTCCGGCAGGCTTGGCGGACCGAATCTTGGTCGTAGCGGTGCGCGGGAACCGCCGTCGCCACGGATAATATCTGGGGCATGTGAGAGCGTATCTTTTTACCGATTGACGGGTCGTCCTCGTTTATTTTTTTTGCAGCATGCGCTGAAGCCAGCCGATGAGACCACTGCGATGGAGCGCGCATTCGTTTCGAGGTTCGGTGCCCACTAAAAACAGCTCGTTGTGCTTTCCGTGACATCCGGAGCGCGCGACCATGCCCGACTCGGGGCAGATGATGACCTGAGTGACGCTTTGAGGGCGCGTGAACGGCTCGCCCGGGTGATCAGCGACTGCTTCCTTTATGAACGCGGCCCACAGGGGCAGCGCGTCCTTGGCGCCGGTGAGTTTGAGAGCGCGGTTCCGATCATCGCCGACCCAGACGCCGGCGAGCAGGGAAGATGTGTAGCCGACGAACCAGGCATCGCGCCCGTCGTTGGTCGTGCCGGTTTTCCCCGCCGTCGGAAAGCTTATGCCGAAATTCTTGAGGCCGCGCGCGGTGCCCTCGCGCGTCACGCTCTCCAACAGAGAATTCATCAGAAACGCGGTCGCGGAATCCAGGGCGATCGTCATCGCGGGCGCTTGCGCTTCGAGGATGACGCCGTCGGAATCAACGACCGAGGTGATGAGCCGCGGTGTCGAGCGAATGCCGCCGTGGGCAAAAGGCCCGTAGGCGCTCACAAGCTCAAGAAGGCTGACCTCGGAGTCGCCGAGCGCTAAGCCCAACGTGTCATGCAGATGGCTGACGATGCCGCAGCGTCGGGCCGTTTCTTGAATGCGTTTGAGGCCGACACGCTCGGAAAGGTCGAGCGTCGCCCCATTGAGCGAATGGGCCAAGGCCTGGCGCATCGTCGTGGTGCCGAGGTAGACGCCGTCGTAGTTGGCTGGCGACCAGCCCTTCCCAGTGTTCGGCCAGGTCTTGCGTTTATCGAGCAGGATGGTTGCCGGAGTCAGGCCTATCTGAAGCGCGGCGGCGTACACGAACGGTTTAAATGCGGATCCGGGCTGGCGCAGGGCCTGCGTTGCGCGGTTGAACTGGCTTTCACTGAAGCGACGGCCGCCCGTCAGGGCGAGCACCGATCCGTCACGCGGGTCAATGACGACAAGCGCTGCTTGGTGCTTCGACGCCTCCAAGGTCAGGCGCGCGCGGTTCTGCAGGATCGGGTCCATCGCCGTGTGGATTGAAAGCCCATGACGATAGAGGAGGTCGCCGTCGTAGCGAGGCAGAAGCTGACGCAGGACCTCGGCGGCGTAGTAGGCGGCGTCACGCTGGTCATCAAGGCGGGTGCCTCGCGTTATTTGGATCTTGACGCCCCGCGCGGCGTCAAGATCCGAACGTGAGATCATGCCCTCTTCGTGCATTCTGCGCAGGACATAATCGCGCCGGGCTTTCGCCTCCGCGGGATAGCGAAAGGGATTATAGAAGCCGGGGCCGCGAATGACCCCGGCGATCAGCGCTGACTCGGGCAAGGTCAGATCGGAGACCTCCTTGGAGAAATAGTGGCGTGCGGCTGAGCTCACGCCCATGATGCTTGCGGGCCCGTCTTGCCCGAGATAGATGCAATTGAGATAGAGCGTCAGGATACGGCGCTTGTCGAGGCGCAATTCGAGGTAAAGGGCCAGCGCCGCCTCAGAGAACTTGCGCCCCAAAGTTCGGCGCGGCGATAGAAAGAGATTCTTCGCGAGTTGTTGCGTGATCGTGCTGGCGCCCTGCAGCTCCCGGCGATACAGATTGGCGAGTGTCGCGCGCACCATTGCGCGCTGGTCAAGCCCATGGTGATGCCAAAAGCGCTTATCCTCAGTGGCGATGACGGCATTTTTGAGCGCCAAGGGGATATCATCCCATGTCGCCGGTTCGCGCCGCTCCGCCTTCTCTCCTGCCAGCTCGACGACGAGTTCGGGTTCAATTTTTATCTCCGCGATCGCCTCGCCGAGTTCGTTGAAAATATCCCAGGGCCTATCCAAGCTGGAGCGGCGCAGGCTGAAGGCGCCTTCGCCTTGAGCGGAGCCGGGGATGCTGTGGCCTCGCAGGAATACGGTGAACTCGGTTTCCGTCCAGCGGTATTCTCCCTTGACGGGCGCCTTCAGCGTCCGGCGATAACCGAGACGGTCTAAGCGCTGGACAAGCCGTTCGATCTCGCTGAGTCTCCCGCTTTTTAGTGGGAATGGCGCCGCCCAGATGCGCGTGGGAAAACTCACGCCTAGGCCGCCGACGACGAGGGTTGAGAGCTTACCCTCGGCTTGCGCTGCAAGCCATAGAGATGAGAGGGCTATCCCTGAGATGAGCGCAGTTGCCGTCCACAACCAAACAGCGCCCGAGCGCCGGTGTCGACGTCGTGATATTTTCAGGCCAGGCCTCTATGAGGAAGGCTCGAAAGCATTTAGAAACGCACGCCGAAGCCAACCTGATGAGTCTGACCCAAGGCGCGCTTTTCAGATAGAGCGTAGTCGAGCTCGAAGCGGCCTTCGCGCATGCCAATGCCAACGCTGAGTCGCGCGGAGTCCGAGTTGAACCGCCAGCCGGCGCGTAGAGCGATCGCGGTCGCTGCGCCAAAGTCCATGGCAAGTTCGGCGCCGAGCACATAAATGAGGGCTTCGTCACGGATCTTGATCGTCTCGACTGCGGTGAGGACACGCGTAGCCGTGAGAGACATTGAAATGTCTTCTTTCTCCACGCTCGCCCAAGACCATGACGCGCCGCCCCTCATTGTCAGCGGCAGGGGGTCTGCTTCCTGCTCGAACTTGACGCTCGGCCCGGCATTCTGGAGCGAGGCGCCGAGACGGAGGCCTTTAAGCGGCATGTTCCATTGGATGCCGGCGTCTCCGGCGACGCCGATGGCCTTCGTTTCTTGGGCGAGCTCGAAGCGGTAGAATTTCCCCATGGCGCCGACCATGAGACCGCCGGGCAGCGGCAGGGCCCAAGCGAGGTGCGCGACAGAGTCGCTCTGGGCGGTTCGTGTTGCCACCGAGCCGTTTGCGAAATGAAGGTCCACTGGACCGGCGTCATAGTAAGAAAGGGCCGCTGCCGCCGTTCCTAAAGGCAGGGGCTGCGCCCAGCCGAGAAAACCAAATGAGTCGTCAAGCACTCCGCTCGTGAAGGTCGTGTCTAGTTGGGGTCGCTGCGCGGCGGCGAGTCCGGCGGGGTTGACGCTCAGCGAAGAAAGGCCACCGGGAACAGCGGCGTACGCGTCGGCCATCCCGGCGGAGCGCGTAGAGAGAGAGCAGCGCAAAGTGCTCGAGCCTAAGGCATGCGCCGGGTCGGCGAGGAGGAGAGCGAAGGCCATCAACCTGAAGATGTTCATCGAATCAGGATAATTTTTCTTTTCGTCGCGATCTTGGGACCATTGACGGCGACGAAGTACAGTCCGCTGGCGACGGCGGCGCCGGAGGCATTTTTCCCATCCCAGATCACGGTAAAAGCGCCCGCAGCGCGTTCCCCATCGAACACAGTCCGTACCGGACGCCCATCGGGGTCATAGATGCGGATTAAGACGCGCCCCGAGTTGAAGATGGTCGTGTTGATCGTCACCGGTATCCCCTCGCGCGGGCGCAGGAGATTTCCCGTCAGCGCCACAGATCCCGGGGCAAAGTCGATCAGGAGAGCGCCGGGCACGACCGTCGGCGTGCCGTCGGCATTGGTCACGGTGAGATCCCAATTGCCGAGATTCTGATTCTGCGTTGCAAACGTCGCGGAGATGGTCTGATCATCGATCCGGTTGACGCTTGTCCCCGCCAGAGTTGTGGCGTTTTGGGTGATAGAGACCGTAGGAAGAAGGGAAAAAATATCGCCGGTGATGGTCAGGGAAACTGGGCCGGCGCTCTGGTACACTGTCGAGGGACTGAGAGCGACGGGGGCGGGTGCGCCAGTCAACGCGGAGCGGATATCGCCGGTTGACTTAAACGCCTCGTAGTAAGAATAATACAGGCGCCAACGGAAGGAGTCGGTGGAGTGGATGGGAACAGGGAAGCAAACAGCGCCCGTGGCGGTGGGTGTCGAGATGCGCGCGCCGGTTTCTATCGTGAATGAAACGCCCAAAGCATCGTTTGACAGCGCGCTGAGGATCACGGTGGCGCTTGATCCAGGGCTCGGCGGCGAGGAATAGAAGAGGCGTATTTTCCCATCGGTCAATTTGGCGGCGCCCGACTCGTAAGCGGTCGTGGACAGGATGATGGAGGAAGCGCCCCACAAAGCGCCTTCATTGCTCGAGAGCGCGGTAAAAATTCTCCGGTCTGAAAGATCGTTGCCCCCGTTGAAGTCGCGCGTATAATATAGCCGCCAGTCTCCGGAATTAAGGACGACGATGCGCGGCACGCCGACGTAGGTCGTTCCACCATTGACGGCCACCGCGGATTCATTGGACCAGGTTAAGCCGTTGGCCGAGGTGGCGGTGTGGATGCGGAAGGCGCCGGTGGTCGAGACGATGGAATAGAGCATCCGGAAGCCGCCGCCCGCCAGCGGCTGGATCGCGCAGCCCGTGATCGAGACTGCCGCCACCGATGGCGCCGTATTTGTATCCACGCGCACGCCCGTCTCTTGGACCCACGCGAGACCGTCGCCCGAGGTTGCGGAGAGAATGGCCGTGCCCGAACTCGCATGCGGCGCGCCGCTTGAGATCGCGGGAAGATAGTACATGCGCAGCGGGGCGTAGGCGGCGCCTCCGGTATCGCCGGTGAATGCTTGTGGCGTCGTCGACGAAATGCTGATCCCGTTCTCCTTATTAAAAACAGGAATCGCGCCGACGGGGGCGGCAAAAGCAAGCAGCAATGCGCAATAGAGCGCTGTTCGGCCCGCAATCCCTGCCGCCTTCTTGAGGAAGGCGATCTTTCCGGCGCGCTCAAGAGTTTTGATTCGAGCTTCCTCGCTCAGTGCTGCGGAGTGGGTCATTGCCTTTCGGTGATAGACAAGACTGACGGGACGTCGGCTGCGCGTGTAGGCCGCTCCCCGCCCCAAGTTGTGGGCGGCAATGCGCGCATCGACATCTTTCGCGATGCCGGTATAGAGGCTCATGTCGGCGCAACGGGCGACATAGACGGACCAATCCCTGAGAGGCTTCACGCATCGAATCGTAGCAGTCCTACAGGCGCCCGTCCATACGATGACGATGATCGGATGGAAGACTATTTTAGTGAGCGGTGAAGAGGATGAACCGCGTCGATGCAAAGGGCACCTCCTTTCGGCAAGCGCGCGTATCTCCAATGAGGCCGGGGTGTCCGATCTCGGAAGTCTCCAGGACTCCGCACGCCCCTTCCTCTGCGGTTGAAGACATGGACGCTGACATCTCCGTGATGAAAAATCTCCGCTTTATTGCCGGCGCCCGTTCACCGCGATGGCATCGATCTCCACCCCGGCGCCCCTAGGGAGGGCCGCGACCTGCACGGTCGCGCGCGCCGGAAAAGGCGCATGGAAGCGCTGTGCGTAGACCGCGTTAAGTTCCGAAAACTTTCCGAGGTCGGTCATGTACACCGTGGTCTTGACCACCGCGTCAAGCGTCAGACCGACGGCCTGAAGAACCTCTTCAATGTTATTGACGCACTGCGCTGTCTGCTCAGCCACGCTCCCTGCGAGCAAAGTCCCGTCCGCCAGGAGAGGGATTTGCCCGGAGACGAAGATCAATGCTCCGGCGGCTACTCCCTGCGAGTAGGGACCAACGGCTGCCGGGGCTTTCGGCGTGATGATGGGCGTTATTTTATTTTCGCTCATTTCAGCGCGTTCATCAGCGCGCTATTGGTCTTATGCACGAGCATCATCTCGGTCAAGGCCTTGATCGCCTCGATGTCGCCCATGCCCGCCACGAGTCGGCGGAGCTTATAGACACCCTCAAGATAATCCGGCGAGAACAGCTTCTCCTCTTTGCGGGTGCCGGAGTCGCGGACTTTGAGCGCCGGGAAAATACGCATCTCGGCGGCCTGACGATAGAGCACGAGTTCCATGTTGCCTGTTCCCTTGAACTCCTGGAAGATGATATCGTCCATCTTGGAACCGGTGTCGACGAGGATGGTCGCCAGGATCGTGAGCGAGCCGGCGCCCTCGAGCTTGCGCGCGGCGCCAAAGAAGCGGCGCGGGATTTCCATCGCGCGCGAGTCGAGGCCGCCGGACATCGTGCGGCTGCCCGTCGCGAACTGGTTGTACACGCGCGCCAGGCGCGTGAGCGAGTCAAGCAGTATAAAAACATCCTCTCCCGCCACGACTTTTTCAAGCGCCGCGCGAAACAGATCCTCGGCAAGACGCTTGTGTTTATCATAGGACTGGTCTGATGAAGAAGCCCAAACTTCCGCCGGGATGGAGCGCTTGAAGTCCGTGACCTCCTCGGGGCGTTCATCGATGAGCAGGCAGTATTGGCGGATATGAGGGTCCACCACATGCACTGCGTTGGATATCTGCTTTAGGAACGTAGTCTTGCCTGCTTTGGGAGGAGCAACGATGAGGCCGCGCGTGCCTTTGCCGATAGGCGCCAACAAGTCGAGCGCGCGCATCGACGGGTCAGTCGAGCCCTTCTCGAGCTGGAGCCACTCAAAGGGATCCACCGGCGTCTTCGCCGCGAACAATTGCTCGACGCCGGAGCGCACGGGCGCCTGCGGCATATGGGGAGAACGCGGAGCGCCATTGCTCTGACTGCGCTGGCCTCCTTGATTCTGGCCTCCACTTTGGCTGTTGCGGCTGCGGCCTCCTCGACGGCGCCGTCGTCGGCGCCCTTGACTGTCGCCGCCTGAGGGCTGGCCCTGCTGGCCGCCGCTTGAGAACTGCTGTCGAGGCGGCTGAGATCCACCACCTTCACCGGAAGGGTTTGAACCCGCCGCGCCCCCTGGTCCCGTCGTCTCTTCATTGCTCATCTCTTTATCCTCTCCTAGTCGAACAGGTGCGCTTTAACTGTTGCAACACGATAGCCGAGCATGCGGCTCGCCAGGCGCTTAAAATGTTCCGGCGCGTCGGACACATAGAATTCGCGTCGGCCGCGACTTCTGTGCGGCGCGCACAAGCTGCGTTCGCGCAGGACAGTCTCCACCTCGCGCGCGGTCTCCTCCGCCGAGTCAATCAGGCGCACGCGCGGGCCAAGTTCACGCGCGAGGACCGCCTTAAGACAGGGATAGTGCGTGCAGCCGAGAATGACGGCATCCACGCGGGCTCTTCGGAAAGGGGCAAGATACTTGCGCGCCACCGCCTCAACGACCTTGCCGCTCCACCACCCTTCCTCAACAAGCGGCACGAATAGAGGACAAGCAATTGATACCGTGCGCGCGCTTCCCTTGAGAGCCTTAATCGTCCTGGCGTAAGCGCCGGACTTGACTGTCGCCTCGGTGCCGATGACTCCGATGCGACCCTCACGCGAGACGCCGACAGCGCCCCGGGCGCCGGGCTCAATGACGCCAATGACGGGAACCTTCACCGCCTTGCGGATAGCGGGCAACGCCCACGCCGAGGATGTGTTGCAGGCAACGACCAGAAGCTTAATTGCGCATCCCGCGAGAAATTGAGCCACCTCCCTCGAAAAGCGCGTGATCGCCTCGGGGGACTTGGAACCATAGGGAACGCGCGCGGTGTCGCCAAAATAAATCAACGACTCTTGGGGCATGCGCCGCGCCAGAGCCTTGAACACGCTCAGTCCTCCGATCCCTGAGTCAAATACTCCGATCGCTTTCCTGTTCACTTGAGCCAACCCTGCCTTCGAGCGTAGTTCTCTATGCCCGACGCTGCGCCCAAAGCCATCGCGCGCTGAAAATGGCGAGAGATTAGTTTTGCTCGGTCCTGCGCGTGGCTCACGAAAGCCATTTCAATAAGAATCGCAGGCGCATGCGTGCCGCGCAAGACATGAAAAGCCGCCTGCTTGGCGCCGCGCGCGGCGACATTGACGCGCTTGCCGATGGCCTTAGACGATAAGGCCGCAAAGGTGGACGACTCGTTGATCATCTCGGTTCTCGTCATCGCCAAAAGTATCATCTTCGCCATCTCATCCTGAGGATTCTTGCCCTCCATTTCGAGAACGGAATTTTCAGAGGCCGCCAACGCCTCAGCCGCGGGATCGGTTGCGGTCTCGGACACCGAGTAGACCTCGAAGCCGTTCTCGCGCTTATCGCCGGCCGCATTGCAATGCAAAGAAACGAACAGGTCTGCGCTCTTTGCGTTGGCCAGTTCTGAACGCTCGGACAATGGAACAAAGACATCCGTGCCGCGGGTGAGCAGAACATCGAAGTCGCCGCGCTCTTTCAAGACTCGCGCGAGCTCAAGGGCAACCGCGAGATTCACATCTTTCTCCCGCGTGCCCCGAACGCCGATGGCGCCGGGATCCTTGCCTCCGTGGCCGGGATCAATGACGATCAGGTGGCGGCGACCGGCAGGCTCATTCGCGCGCACATGCAACAGCGCTCCTGGCAGGAGAAGCGAGGCCGCCAACAATGGGAGGACACTCTTTCTCATTTAGTCCAGGATGATGTGATAGTCTTCCCACATCAGGTTTGGATCAGACAGAATGCGCACAGTGCGTTGAATGTTCTTCTCAATGATCGGTTGCTGCCCGCGAAACGAGTCGGCAACCGCAGGGTAGAGCGAGATGCGGATCGAACCGCCGGGGTGCCCCCCCGTCATCTCCAGTATTTCTCGCTGGATCTTAATGCGCAATGTCTCCGTCGAGAGCACGCGTCCGGACGCGCGGCACTGATGACACTCAGCCGTGAGCAATGCCGCTGTGGACATGCGCTTGCGCTCACGAGTGAGTTCGATGAGCCCAAGCCTCGTGATCGGGAGGATGCGTATTTTGGCCCGATCCGCTTTACACGCGTCGGCGAAAGCCTCCATCACCTTCGCGCGATTGGACGCCTTCCGCATGTCGATGAAGTCGACGACGATGATGCCGCCGATATTGCGCAGACGGAGTTGTTGGGCCACGAGTATCGCGGCTTCAATGTTCGTCTGCGTGACAGTCTCCTCCTGAGATTTTGAACCCGTGAAACGCCCGGTATTGACGTCAACCGCGCACAAAGATTCCGCTTCCTGAATCACTATTGATCCGCCATTGGGCAAGGCAACCTTCGTCTCGCGGATTGTTGCGATCTGACCCTCGATGTTAAACGCCTTGAAGATCGGCGTCTTTCCCTCATACAGTTTTATGCGATCCTTCAATTCGGGCGCAAAGCCATCGACAAAGTCGATGACCTGCTTCTGCGACTCCTTGCTGTCGAGCAGATACACGTAAACCTGATCCGAGAGGATGTCGCGCGCAATCTGCATCGCAAGACCCAGGTCTTGATGTAGGATCCCGGGTGACGACTGCTCCTGATATTTCTTGGAGACTGCGGCCCACAGATTTTGGAGGTATTTCACCTCGCGCTCTAGTTCTTCCTCGCTGGCGCCCTCAGCCTCGGTTCGAACAACGACGCCCTTGCCGCCGAGATGCGTCTTAACGAGCTTGGCGACGATCAACTCCAGACGCTGGCGCTCCTCAGGCTCGGCGATGTGCTTGGAGACACCGACGTATTCCTGATACGGGGTGAAGACAAGGTAGCGTCCCGGCAGGGACACATCCATTGTCACCTTCGGGCCCTTCGTGCTGATCGCCTCCTTGGCGACCTGAATCATGACGGTCTGCCCCTTCTTGAGCGTCTGGTCAATCGGCGCATTCTTGTCTCCAAGCACATCGGAGATATAAAGATAAGCGTTCTTCTCCAGGCCGATATTGACGAACGCCGAGGAGATGCCGGGAAGCACGTTTTCAACCGTGCCCCGGTAGACATTGCCGACGATATTCTGAGAACTCTTACGCTCCCAATGGAGTTCGGACAAGCGTCCATTTTCAAGAATTGCGATGCGCGTCTCCTCGAAGCTGGTGTTGGCGAGCACTTCGCGCTTCACGGGCCCGCGAAGACTCTTGCCTGTGTTGGTGCGCTCTTGCCCTAGACCGCCATGACCGTCGCGATGACGATCACCTCTGCGGTTGTCCCCGCGTCCGCCGTCATGGTGCCCATCGAAGCGTCCCGGTTGCTCAGGGCGATCCGCCGCCGCCTCTGGGCCTTCGGCCGGCGGCTGGGCATGTCCTTGATTGCGATCCTGCCGGGTCTGCGCGTTCTTGCCACGCTCTCCGCCTCTGCGGCGGCGGCGCCGACGGCGCATCTCGTCCCGCGGCTCAGAGCCCTGTTGCGGGGGAGCGCCCGGCGCCGCCGACATGGGATTAGGCGGAGAACCGTCGACGGGAACCGCGGGATCCTCCTCATCATCGCTGTTCCCTTCATCTATCATTTGCGGAATATCCCGATCAGCTTCAATAGGACCATCGGCGCGCGGATAGAGATCCTCTCGCGCCGGCGCAGAACCATCCGTCGAAAGCGCGTTCAGCGATCCTTTTTCAACATCGCTGGAAATTGACGGCGAGGAAATGCCACTTCCAAAATCCGCTGGCAAAGCGGTCTCGCCATATGGCTCGATTGCTTCCGCTGCCGGCCCGGGCGTCGAATCATCGTGCACGCGCACCAGCGCCGGCCGGGCCGCGGCTTCTACAGTCGGCGCTTTTTCAGCGGCATGCGGCTCGGTCGTTTCCGGCGTTGTAATCTTTTCGTTTTCGTTGAACACGGTCCTCCGGGATCAAAGCAGCGCGTATCTCCGCGCATAGATGTTAGCGACAATGCCGAGCGTCCATAAAGTGACGAGAAGGCTTGAGCCGCCATAAGAAACGAGAGGCAACGGCACACCGGCCACGGGCATGAGGCCCACGCACATGCCGACATTGAGAGCAAGCTGAAACGCAAGCGTGGAAGCGATACCCGCGCAAACCAAGCAACCATAGCGATCGCGCGCCAATTGCGCGGCCACCACGATCCGCCACAGTAGAATCATATACAAGCTGAGGATTAATGACGTTCCCCAGAAGCCCATCTCCTCACCGACGTTAGCGAAGACAAAATCAGTGTGCCGCTCGGGCAGAAAACCTAGCTGGGACTGAGTGCCTGAGAACAGGCCCTTGCCCCAGACTCCCCCCGATCCGATTGCGATCTGCGATTGAATGACGTTGTATGCAGCGCCCTGCGTGTCGCTTTGCGGCGCAATCCAGGAGACGAACCGGTTGCGCTGGTAGCCTTTGAGCCCGCGGTGCACAAAAATACCAGACAGCAAGGCGCCGGAAAGAAGAATCGCCATGGCGATGAACACCGCGGGCTTGATCTGCACGCGCATCCAACTCGTCAGCCGCCAAAGCACGAATCCGATCGTGAAAAAGATACCAATTGCGGCCATGGTCGCCCAACCCATGCGTGAGGTCGCCAGAATCATCCCCGGGATGCTGTACGCCGATGCGAGGGGATAACGAACCTGACAGATCGTATAGATCAGCGGCACGGATAGCGCCGCAGCCCCGAAGCCGAAGATCGCAAAGAGCTGGAATAAATCCACTCCGGCAACGAACATCATGCCAAAAATAGCAGGCCCGAATGTCAAGGTCGTTGAGAAATCAGGCTGTTTGAGCACGAGGACTATAACGGGCGCGCAAAGAGCCACGCCAAAAATAATGGTGGAAATATCGCGGATCCGGCGTGCGCGCCGGTCAAGAAAATCCGCGAGCACGAGCACGACAAGCGTGCGCGCCATCTCTGAAGGTTGGAAGCTTAAGCCGAACAGGTGTACCCAGGAGCGTTGGCCGCGGGAGATGCTGCCGAGAATCAAAGTGACCGCGACGATCATAATCGCCAGTCCGTACACAAACTTCGACTGATCTTGAAACACCTGATAGTTAAAGGCGAGCGTCAGCGCGAATAAAATGATGCCGAGCAGAAGCGCGATGCAATGCTTCTCCAAAATCAAAGAGTAGAAAGTCATCGTGCTGGCGGCCGACAGCATCGCGAGGGAACCGGTAATGATAAGGCCCCCTGTAACCATGATAGAGATCCAATCAATGCGACTGGAAAGACCGGACTGCGCGCGAACCACCTGCGGCATCAGTTTGGTCATGGTCGAATAATCCCGCGCGGCGCCGGCATTGAAGGAATAATCGGCGCGGCACCGGAAAAATGACCCGGTCGCGCTGAAGCTGCGTCCGTCATGCCAAAATGGGCAAGAATCATCTTGCGCGCCACGGGTGCTGCCATCGTGCCGCCATGCCCCCCGTTTTCAACGAGGACGGCGATAGCGATGGAGGCGGATTCCCCAGGCTTGGCCGCATAGACGACGAACCAGGCATGGTCCTCACCATGAGGATTTTGAGCGGTGCCCGTCTTGCCGGCCACGATCAGACCGGGAATGCGCGCAACGCCTCCGGTGCCGGAAGAAATGACGATCTCCAGGCCCCTCTGAACCTCATCCCAGGCTGCGTCTCTCGCCGACACGAGACCCAAACGCTCCGGATTTGGGACGTAGTCTGGACGTCCATCGGTGTAGACGATCTTCCGCGTATAGCGCGGGCGCCAGACAACGCCGCGGTTGGCCAGAGCCGCCGTCGCAATCGCCATCTGCAGCGGCGTAACGGTCATTTCACCCTGGCCGATTGCGAGGTTGAGCGTATCTCCGTCATACCAGATTTTCCCTGTCTTCTGACGCGTTGCGGGGCCGAATAGATGGCCGCTCTTTTCGCCCTCGAGTGGAATTCTGGTCTTGACCCCTAATCCAAAAGCGCGCGCGTAGCGTTCGATTTCAGCGCCCCCGGTCTTGAGTCCGAGCGTGTAGAAGTAAACGTCGCAGGATAACGCCAACCCCATCAACCACGATACCCGCTGATGTCCCTTGTGATCCCAGCAAAGAAAGGTCCGTCTTCCAAGGGTAAAATGGCCGGGGCAAAATACCGAGTCAATGGATTTAATTCGCCCAGCGTTGAGCGCGGCCAGACCAACGATAGGCTTGAACGTCGAACCAGGCGGATAGGTGCCGGAGATGGCGTTATTGAACTCAGAGAGCCCGAGCACGGTCCTCTTCACCTCGTTGGTGTCGCTGGAGAGAAACGCATTGGGATCGAAATCCGGCTGAGAGCTCAGCGCCAGGAGGTCGCCGTTTCGTGGATCAATAGCAACCGCGCCGCCGCGGCCCGTCAAAGTCCCACGCAAACCATCATCTGCCGCGCGCTGAACCGCGGCATCGATCGTCAAATGAATGTCGCTTCCAGCCTCCCATGGAATTTTACCAAGCCTGCGCTTGAGGCGACCCTGTGCGTCGACCTCTATGCGCACCCCCCCGTCGAGACCGCGCAGCTCATCCTCGAAAATCTTCTCGAGACCTATGCGGCCCGTGCGGGAATCCACCCGGTAGCCCTTCGGCTTGCGCTCGCGCCATTCACGAGAGCTCATCTTACCCATATAACCAAGCAGGTGGCTCGCAAAGCGCCCGAATGGATAGTAACGCCGCGCCTCGACGATCAGGTCGACTCCCGGGTAGATGATTTTTAGTTCTGACAACCGGAACATCGTCTGAGTGGGCAGGTTCTCGGCGAGACGGATAACGCTTTCTTCCTGGACAGCCTGCTCGAGTGTTTCGAGCAGCTCATCCGGGGCGCGGCCCAACTGGCGTGCAAGCTCCTGCGCAAGAGGCTTGATATTCTGATGGCGACGATCCTTTCCGGGAAAGAAGATTAAGGAAAAAGACGGCGCATTGGTGGCCACCGTCACGCCGTTGCGGTCGTAGATGCGTCCACGCGGCGCATTCTGGGGGATCAGCTGTGAACGGTTGCGCTCGGCGGCCAGACGCCACTCCGAGGAGTCGACAAGCTGCATCTGCGCCAAGCGTAGACCAAGGATAAGGCCGATAACCGCAATGCCATACCCGATAATATCCAGACGCTCAGAAGACACCTCGCCGCTGCGGCTCCTATTCATCGCCGCTGCCGAACGGCAAAAATCTGGGCTAGAAGAGTGATCGTCAACGCATTCAAGAGCGGCGTCATGACCACGGAAATCCAACCGCTCCACTCGAACCTTTTGGTGAATATCAGGCCAAGGATCCAGAATCCAATGAAACCTCCCCACGTGAACAAGCAGGTCATCACGGCAAGCGGACCAATCGAGCGCAGATCGATCTGGTGGCGGATGACGCCGACAAAATACGCGGCCAAGGTGAAAGTGAGCGCGCTCGCGCCGAAGAGTTCTGCGCGCACGCCATCAACATATAAACCCCAACCAAAGCCCGCAAACATGCCCAAAACCGGCCCGCGCCGCGCGGCAAGAAGTATCGTCAACACGAAGAGAAACTGAGGAGCAGCGCCCCAATAGGACAGATGCGTGTTCCACCACCACTGAAGAACCATCGCCCCGACAAACAGCGCTGCGGCGCGCAGAATGCCTCTCACCGGTCCCGCTCTCCATTGACGGCAGAGACTGGAGTTGTGCGCAAGATCATTAATTCTTGGAGCGAGGAAGCATCGACGGCGGGCGCTATGTCGACGGACTGAAAAGCGAGAAACTGATCGCGAGGATTGACGCGCGCCACGTGACCAATGAACACATTCGGCGGGAATGTGGCGCTCGTCGGCGACGTGTACACGAAGTCGCCTTCGAAAAGTTTTGCCTCGGCATTGAGATAGTTCATGCGCAGACTTAGGCCATCTTGCCCCTGCACGAGCCCCTCGATGGTACCTGAGGAGAGATAAGCCGCTACAGTGGAGAGCTCATCTGTGAGCAGAAGGACCGTGGCTGTATGCGGACGAACATCGACCACCCGACCCACGACCACCAACCGGCCATTGCTGGGGCCAAGCGCCGGATCATTGAGTGAAATTCCACGATCTTCTCCGACATCAATGACGAGGCTCCGGTACCAATAAGCAGGATCACGCTCCATGATGCGCGCCCAGACGGGCGAGCGGCCGACCGGCACCTTCAACGCCAAGGCCCCGCGCAGACGCTCATTTTCCAAGGAAAGCGCCAAGAGAGTGGTCGCAAGCCATTGCCCTTGACGAACTTCAGCTCGCAATCGCTCATTCTCTATGTCGGCCTGAAGTAACTGTCGAATGCGTTGAGGCAAGTTGGATAAAAGCTGGTAGCCCGACTCGCCATGATAGGCAAGGGGATCGAGGAAATACCCCACCCCCGCCTTAAAGGAGCGCACGGGCATTGACAAGGGAAGCGCTAGAAGAAGAAGTGAGAGCGCCGCTAAAGCGCCCATGATAAAGTTTGCTGTTCGTGTTTCGCGTTGCATATGACAGAGCCGGAAAATAATTTCCATGCCCACATTGGAAGGGGCGCGGCTGAACCCTGGTTACCGGCGTTCCTTCGTCTACGAACGACCGCTCTTACGAGCGGTCTCGATAGGACGTTACAAAGTCCGGGCGCCGATCATCGATATGATCAAGCTCCTCGAGAAACTTGCCCGTCCCGAGCGCCACACAACTCAAGGGGTCTGCGGCACGATGCACCGGGAGCTCGGTCTCTTGCCGAATGAGGTCCGGAAGACCTCGCAACAACGACCCGCCTCCCGCAAGCATAATCCCGCGATCCACCAAATCTGCAGCCAGCTCCGCCGGGGTCTCCTCCAGCGTATTCTTGATTACATCGAGAATCAACTGCACCGGTTCCATCAACGCCTGGCGCACCTCTTCCGATGTTATGAGGACCGTTTTCGGCAGGCCGGTGGCTTGATCCCGGCCTTTGACCTCCATGGTCTTCTCCTCTTTCAATGGGAAAACGGAGCCGATCTGTATTTTCACTTCTTCCGCCGTGGTCTCACCGATGAGGAGGTTGTACTTTCGTCTAAAATGCATAATGACAGCTTCATCCATTTCATCGCCCGCGATATCCAGCGATTTTGAAACCACTAAGCCGCCAAGAGATATAACGGCGGCTTCAGTCGTGCCGCCGCCGATATCCATAATAAAATTTCCATGCGGCTCTGAAATCGGCAGGTCCGCGCCGATGGCCGCCGCCATTGGTTCTTCGATGAGATACACGCGGCGAGCTCCAGCCTGCTCGGCAGACTCCTGAACGGCGCGGCGCTCCACTTCCGTGATCCCGGAGGGGATGCCGATGACGACACGCGGATGCAGCAGTGAGCGCCGATTGTGCACCTTGCGAATGAAGTACTTAATCATCTCCTGCGTTACCTCGAAGTCAGCGATGACGCCGTTGCGCAATGGCCGCACCGCAATGATCGAGGCCGGGGTCCGGCCAAGCATGCGCTTGGCCTCGGCACCGATGGCAAGCACGCGGCGAGTCTCGCGGTCGATGGCGACTACGGATGGCTCTCGCAGCACGATTCCCTGACCCTTGACATAAACAAGGGTATTGGCCGTCCCCAGGTCAATGCCCATATCATTCGAGAATAAGCTAAAAAGATAGTCGAGCATTTTTTGTCAACCCTTAACGAACCCTGCGGTGAACGCGGAAGATTTTAGGAGACGAGCATGATCAATCCGAGATTGGCGTTGTCGCCGATACGCGGAGAGATCTTAAGGATGCGGGTGTAGCCTCCGGGGCGATGGGCATACCGGGGAGCGAGAACTTCAAACAACTTGGCGTAGACGACCTTGTCCAGTATCTGGCGGCGCACCATGAAATGCTCGCCCTTCTTCGCGTTGGTGATGAGTTTCTCCGCGTACGGTCGGAGTTCCTTCGCCTTGGCGATGGTGGTTTCGATGCGCTCGTGTTTGAACAGACTCGTGGCCATGTTCCGCAACAGCGCACGGCGATGCGCACTGGTGATTCCAAGCTGTCGACGGCCGAGTGCTTTAGACGCCATATAAATTCCTCTTAGTAAGACGCAAACGAAGCTTCGCGGATCAGCCGACCTGGCTGACCTGCATGCCAAGCGACAGCCCCATATCTTTTAGGCGGTCCTTAATTTCATCAAGGGACTTTTTACCGAAGTTCTTGACGGCGAGCAGCTCTTCCTCGCGTTTACTGACAAGCTCGCCGATGGTCCGTATGCGGGCGACCTTCAGGCAGTTCGACGCACGCGAAGACAACTCGATCATCTCGATAGTCTGGTTGAGTATCTCGCGCAACTTGGGGTCAAGACTGGCGACAGAAACCGCGCCGCTATCAGCGGCAGGGATGTCGGCAGAATTGTCGGCAATCGCCGGTTCTTCCTCAGGAATGAAGATGTTGAGCGACTCACGCAAAAGCTTTGATGACTGAATCAGCGCCTCGGCGGGATTGAGCGAACCGTCCGTCCATATCTCAAGAATTAAGCGGTCGTAGTCGGTCACCTGACCGACACGCGCATTTTCAACGTCATAGTGAACCTTGACGACGGGCGAAAAGAGCGCGTCAATGGGCAGGAAGCCGGCGGCCCACTTGTTCTGTTGGCGAAGTTCCTCGGCCGGAACATAGCCGCGACCCTTGGAGACTTCAATCTCCATATCGATCTTGCCCCCCGCCTCGAGATGCGCGATCACAAGATCCTTGTTGACAACCTCGATATTCGCATTTCCTTGAATATCTTTCGCCGTGACGATCCCTTCCTTGCTGACGGCAAGGTAAAGAGTCTCGGGGCCGTTTGAGAATAGCTTGACACGCAGTTTTTTAAGATTAAGAAGGATATTCATAACGTCTTCCTTCACCCCAGGCAACGCCTGGTATTCATGCGTCGCCTTCTCTATGCGAACCGCAGTCACGGCGGCGCCTTCGAGCGAGGAGAGCAATACCCGGCGAAGCGCGTTGCCGACGGTATGCCCATAGCCGCGCTCGTACGGCTCAGCGACAAACTTTGCATAGCTGTCCGACATGGATTTCTCATCAACCGACAACTTCTGGGGCAAAATCAGCTCTTTATAGGCCATGTTCTCTTATTCTCCAGTATTTGATTAGAACTTTTTAAATAATGCAGGCGTTAGCGGGAATAGTATTCAATGATCAACTGATCGTTGATCGGGAAAGACGTTTCCCCGCGCTCCGGAATACGGATCACTTTTGCGGAAAGAGCGGCATCATCAAACTCAAGGAAGGCGGGGCGGTTGTTGAGCTTTTTAGACGTCTCGAGGCTCAATTTGACGCCGACGTTCTCCTTCATTTTGACGTTGACAGACACCACGTTCCCAGCCTGAACCGGGAATGATGGGATGTCCACGAGCTTCCCGCCAATCTTAACATGCCCGTGCATGACAAGTTGCCGCGCCGTCTTGATCGAAGTTGCGACACCCATGCGGCGCACGATATTATCCAGGCGCAATTCGAGACTGCGAAGAAGCGCGTCGCCGGACGCCTCACGAGCGGCCGTCGCATTGCCGACCATGCGCTCAAAGGGACGCTCGTTCATCTGGATCATACGGCGAAGCTTCTGCTTCTCACGCAAACGGATCGAGAAGGCGGATGGTTTTCCGCGCTGAGGCTTTGCCATTCCGGGAATGCCGGGGCGCTTCTCCAGCACGCACTTGGTATAACACTTGTCCCCCTTGAGAAACAGCTTCTGCTGCTCACGGCGGCATAATTTGCAAACGGCATCGGTATAACGGGCCATAAAACTAGACTCTCCTCGCTTTTGGCGGGCGACAGCCGTTGTGCGGCATCGGTGTCACATCCTTCAGGCTGATGACCATCAGGCCGGCCGAACCAAGCGAGCGCACCGCCGTCTCGCGGCCGGGGCCGGGTCCTTTAATAAACACGGCGACCTGTTTGACGCCGAGCTGAACAGCGCGGTCAGCCACTTTCTTCGCCGTCACGCCAGCAGCAAAAGGCGTGCCCTTTTTTGTGCCGCGGAAACCAGAGCCGCCTGCCGTGGCCCAAATAAGAACATCCCCGCGATCGTCGGTCAAAGTCACGATGGTATTGTTAAACGAACACTGAATGTGGACCTTCGCGAAGGTCAACGACTTCCAAGATTTCTTGCGGGGGGCCGCTGAAGGGGCTTCCTTCGTTGCGGCAGGGGCCGTTTTTTCGTCAGCCATATTCATCTCCAATTACGCAGCATGCTCAAGCTTTGCCCGTGGGGGAAGTGGCCTTGCCCACGCCGACCGTCTTGCGGCGACCACGACGAGTACGCGCATTTGTCTTCGTGCGCTGACCGCGGCATGGCAGGTTGCGTCGATGGCGATGACCACGGAATGAGCCGATCTCCGTCAGACGGGCCATGTTCGCGAGGGTCTCTCGGCGCAGTTCGCCCTCAATCTTAAAATCCTTCAACAAAAGGTTGTTGATGAGCACGATCTGCTCCTCCGTAAGGTCCTTAACCCGGGTCTCCGATTGAACCATCCCATTGAGCTTAGCGAGCACCACCTTGGAACGATTCTCACCCACGCCGTAAAGGTACTGAAGCGCCACATCGATACGTTTGTTTTTGGGAAGGTCGACTCCTGCCACGCGCGCCATAATCGTTATCTCCTGTGCTGAAAAATTCAGCCTTGCCGCTGCTTATGCTTTGGGTTCGAACACAACACGCGAATGACGCCATTACGCTTTACGATTTTACATTTCTGGCAAATAGGTTTAACGCTCGCTCGCACTTTCATGTCATTACTCCCGATAGGTGATGCGTCCCCGGCCCAGATCGTAGGGGGACAGTTCAATGCGGACTTTATCTCCGGGCAGGATTTTAATGTAGTGCATCCGCATCTTGCCGGAAATGTGCGCGAGAACGATCTTGGTTGGCGCAATCTCCACACGAAACATCGCATTGGGAAGCGCTTCCAGGATTCGGCCTTCAACTTCAATTTTTTCTTCTTTTGTCATTAGCTGGTTCACGCCGTAGGCAATGTTAAAATCTCACAACCCGTATCAGTCACGACGACAGTGTGCTCAAAATGTGCGGACAGCTTTCCATCCTTGGTCACCGCAGTCCAACCGTCACCCAAGGTCTCAATCTCCGGCCCGCCTATATTAACCATTGGCTCGATGGCAATCGTCATTCCCGTCCTCAGGCGTACGCCGATTCCAGGCTTGCCATGATTTGGAATCGGGGGCTCCTCATGAAGGGCTCGGCCAATGCCATGTCCGACGAACTCGCGGACCACGGTGTAGCCTGCGGCCTCAGCGTGAGTCTGCACGGAAAAACCAATATCGCCAACACGAGCGCCGTCCTTGACGGCAGCGATGCCCTTTTCCAACGACTCGCGTGTCACGCGGATGAGGCGTTGCGCCTCCGGGGAAACCGTCCCGACAGGCACGGTGATCGCGGAATCCGCGAACCAGCCGTCGATCACACAGCCGAAATCAAGCCCGACGATGTCGCCGCTATCAAGCTTCCGTGCGAAGCTCGGGATGCCGTGCACAATTTCGCGATTAATGGAAACACAAAGCACGCCGGGGAAACCATGGTAGTTCAGGAACGCAGGCTTGGCGCCCCGCTTCTTAAGCTCTTCACGACAAATCTGATCAATCTCACCCGTGGTCATTTGAGGCTTAACCATGCCCTCAAGCAAGACGAGAATGTCGGCGACAACGCCGCCGGCGGCACGCATGATCCGCAACTCCTCGCGACTCTTGACCTCGACGGCCTTGCTCATCAGCATCCTCACCGCGCGTCCCTCAGCGAATCAATAGCGGTCGACAGCGCGGCCTCGACCTTCTCCGGCGCTTGCGCGGCGTCCACCTCGTGGAAATCCGCCACGGATTTATAGTAGGCGATAAGAGGTCGTGTTAGGTCTTCAAATACCATCAGGCGCTTGGCAACGGTAATCTCGGCATCATCCTCTCTCTGAATGACGGCGGCTGAACACTTATCGCAGACGCCTTGAACCTTCAGTGGACGACTGATGACATTATACACCTCGCCGCAGTTGACGCAAGTTCGGCGAGAGGCCATACGGCGGATCGCCTCTTCCTTCGGCAAGGTGAGGAAAAACACAAGATCAACAACAGCGCCGACATCCTTAAGAATATCGGCAAGTCCCGAAGCCTGCTCGATTGTTCGCGGAAAACCGTCAAGCAGGTACCTGCCGCTAGTCTCGATCTTGCTTGCGACCAGCTCAATGACGATCGCATCGGGGACAAGCTTGCCTTTCTTGATGTAGTCCTGCACCTTCTCGCCGATCGACGTCTTCCGCATAATCTCAGCGCGAAAGATATCTCCTGTGGCAAGGTGCTGAAAGCCGTATTTGTCGGCCAAGCGCTTGGACTGCGTTCCTTTGCCGGAACCTGGAGAGCCGAGAAGAATTACGATCATCGTGAAGCTCCGCTGGCAATATTGAACCAGCGTCCCTGGATGCGGCCCTTCTTGAGGAAACCCTCGTAGTGCCGCATAATGAGGTGCGCCTCGATCTGGCTCATAGTATCGAGGGCCACGCCGACGGCGATCAAGAGCGATGTCCCGCCAAAGAAGAAGGGAACATTAAACTCGCGCTTCATGATATCGGGCATAACCGCGATCGCGGCCACGAATAAAGCGCCGCCAAGAGTGATGCGCTCAAGTATCCACTCGATATGCTTGGCTGTTGGTTCTCCAGGACGAATGCCGGGGATAAACCCTCCGCTTTTCTTCATGTTCTCAGCTAAATCGACAGGATTGATTGATACTGAATTGTAGAAGTAACAGAAGAAAATAATAAGACTCGCGTACACCGCGTCGTAAATATAGTTCCCGCCTTGAAAAAATCGCAACCAGCCTTCGACCTGGGACTGATTCGACATAAAAGTTCCGATTGTGACGGGAACGGACAGCAAAGACAGCGCGAAGATAACCGCGATAACGCCGCTTTGGTCAACCTTGAGGGGCAGATAGCTCTGCGAACCTCCATACATTTTGCGGCCGACCATGCGCTTGGCGTATTGCACGGGGATCTTGCGCTGAGCCGTCTCAACCCAGACCACGAAGATGACGACGGCCGCGAGCGCTATGACGATCGCCAACGCCGCGAACAGATTTATTTCCTCAAGGCGCACCAACTCGAAAAGTCTCCAGGCGGCGGCCGGGATACTCTCAACGATGCCGGTGAAAATGAGAATGGAGACGCCGTTGCCGATGCCTTGCTCGGTGATCTGCTCCCCGAGCCACATGACGAAAATCGTGCCGGCCGTCATCGTGAGCACGGTCACGCAGTAGAACATCCAGGTAGGGTCGATAACCGTCGGCAAGCCTCCAGGCGCCTGCATTTTGCTGATCGCGATCGTCAGTCCGAAAGACTGAAAGATGGCGAGAAAAAGAGTGAGATAACGAGTGTAGTTGTTAAGCTTGCGGCGTCCGAGCTCCCCATCCTTGGCCAGCCGATCCAAGAATGGAAGCACATGCGCCCCTTGCAGCAAGCTCATGATAATCGAAGCGTTGATATAGGGAACCACACCCATCGAGAAGATCGAGAATCGCCCGAGCGCGCCGCCGGAAAAGGTATTAAGGAAGCCAAGCAGGCTGCTCTGCTGAGCATTAAAGATCGCCCTGATCGCGTCGCCGTTGACGCCCGGAATCGGAATCGTGGCGCCGATGCGAAAAACGACGATCGCGCCAAGCATAAACAGCACGCGTTTACGCAGCTCCGGGATGTCTAAAATGTCAGCGAGTCCTCGCATCGCTATATCTTCACGGCCGTTATTATCTGAGCTTTTCCGCCGGCCTTCTCGATCTTTTCCTTGGCGCCGGCGGAAAAACCATGGGCGCTGACCGTGATGGCGCGATTGATTTCACCGTCGGCGAGGATCTTAACGGGCTTGCGGCCCTTGATGAGATTGTGGATGCGCAAATCCTCGATCGTGATCTCGGCTTTGTTTTTGAAAACACGGTCAAGCGTCGAGAGATCGAGAACCTGATAGACAACCTTAAAGAGGCCATTGGTGAAGCCGCGCTTCGGGATACGACGAATCAAGGGCGTTTGACCGCCTTCAAAGCCAACGAGTTTCCCGTCACCGGACCGGGAGCGCTGGCCTTTCTGGCCGCGTGTCGCTGTTTGGCCGGTACCAGAGCCTTCACCCATTCCAAGCCGAATCGGACGGCGGCGCGATCCAGGGACAGGCTCAAGATTGGAAAGGGAAATAGGCAAATCGGAAACTTTTATTTTTTCCATTTTATTTTCCACGAAGCTTGATGATCTCTTCTTTGGTACGCAGACGCCTGAGCGCTTCAAACGTGGCGCCCACCATATTGAAGGCATTCGACGAGCCCAGGCTCTTGGTGAGAATGTTTTTGACTCCAGCGGCCTCAAGGACCGCGCGCACGCCGCCGCCGGCGATGACGCCGGTACCGGGAGTCGCGGGCTTCATCCAGACCTTGGCGGAGCCGAACTTCGCGACGATCTCGTGCGGGATCGTGCCTTCGGGCACAATCGGGAACTTAATAAGAGCCTTGCGCGCGTGCGCATTGCCCTTCAGGATGGCGGCCTGCACGTCCTTGGCCTTGCCCATGCCGTAGCCGACCTGGCCAGCCGAATCGCCGACAATGACGAGGGCTGAAAACGAGAAACGCTTTCCTCCTTTGACAACCTTCGCCACGCGGTTGATCGTAACGACGGTTTCCTTGAATCCCCCTTCTTCTCGGGGATTGTCTCGCCGGCGCGGGCCCCGAGGGCCCCGACGTTCACCTCCCTGTCCGTCACGCTCCGGCCGCTCTAATGCGACCGGAACGAGCGGTTGCGTGGGGAGCACCGTCGCTGTTTCATCACTCATTATAAAATCTCCATATCAAAATTCAAGTCCACCGGCACGCGCGGCGTCGGCCAAAGCCTTGACGCGGCCATGATAGATGTACGCGCCACGATCAAACATGACCCGCTTGACGCCGGCCTGAACGGCCTTCATGGCGATGCAGGCGCCCACCTTTTTCGCCGCCTCAATGCTCTGATGCGACTTCATCTCTTGACGCAGATCCTTATCCAATGAGGACGCCGCCGCCAGGGTAATGCCTTTGTTGTCGTCGATGACCTGGGCATAAATATACTTAAGGCTGCGATGAACGGTCAGGCGCGGCCGCTCGCCGCGATGTTCGAACAAGCGCTGACGAGTCGCCTGCTTTCTAAATTGAGCTCGAACCCACTTATTCTTCATTTACTTCTTGCCTCCCGCTCCGGCGCTGGCGCCGGCGGCGGTCTTGCCGGCCTTTTTACGGACGTATTCGCCATGATAACGAATGCCTGTGCCTTTATAGGGCTCGGGCTTGCGCAGCTCTCTAATGTCTGCGGCGGCCGCGCCGACTGCATCCTTGCTGATACCGGATACGGTGAGCAAAGTTTTCTTTGCGTCGACTGCGATCAGCACGCCCTTCGGCGCTTCAAACACGACCGGATGCGACTTGCCAAGCGCCAGCGTCAGTTTCTGGCCCGAGACTTCGGCGCGAAATCCAAGGCCGTGGATCTCAAGTATCTTGGAGTAGCCGATGGCCACGCCCTGAACAAGGTTGTTGACGCGCGCGCGCGTCATGCCCCATATGGCACCGGCATCGCGAGCGACGGTGACATCCGTGGACAAGATTATTTCTTTATTATCTTTAATCACGGCCCTGACATACGGGTGCAGGGTCTCGGTCAATTCTCCCTTGGGCCCTTGAGCGGTGACGACATTTCCCTCCAGCGTGATTCGGACGCCGCTTGGGATGACGACGGGCTGCTTTCCAATTCGAGACATGTTAGATCACCATACCTGGCAGAGAACTTCACCGCCGACCTTCTTTGCCTTCGCCATCGCATCGGTCATAACACCCTGCGACGTGGACATGATCGTCACTGAAAACCCGCCGCGCGAACGGGGAATTTTATCGTGCGGGCGATAAATGCGCAGGCTGGGCTTCGATACGCGCTGGAGCCCTCGAATGACGGCTTCCTTCGTCGGAGAGTACTTCAGGAACACCCGAATGGTGCCGCGCTTATTGGTTCCATTGTACAAGGTCTTGAAATTGGCGATGAAGCCCTCTTCTTTCAAGACGCGAACAACCTCCATTTTCATCTTCGACATCGGGACGTCGACGCGGTCCTTCTGTCGAATATTGGAGTTGCGGATGCGAGTGAGCAGGTCGGCGATGGGGTCCATGATTACCTTACCACGAGGATTTCTTGATGCCCGGCAGTAGGCCCTGGTGGGCCATCTTCCGGAAGCACATGCGGCACAGGCCGAAGTCGCGGTAGAACGCGCGGGGGCGCCCGCAGATTTGGCAGCGGTTGCGCTGCCGCGTGGCGAACTTGGGGGTCTTCGTCATCTTCGCGCGCCAAGCGGTGGTCGCCATGGTCAGTTTCTCCCGGCCGTCGCGGCCGCGGGCTGCTTGAACGGCATCCCGAGCTCCTTGAGGAGGTCGAGGCTGAGGACGTCCTTGCCCCCGTCGATCACGAACGAGATG
>CAZGVK010000098.1:0-11355 GCA_964529095.1 uncultured Elusimicrobia bacterium | reverse complement strand
TTGCCTGGAGGAGCGCCGGCGGCGCACAGACGCGGGAAGCGAGATCATTCCGGTGGAGGAATTCCTCGATGAGCTGTGGACGCGAGGGCCAAAAGGACTCTTGTCGTGATACCCCTGCCTCTTGTCTCGAAGAACCGTCGCCGGACCGTCGCTGTGGTATAATTTTTCGGCTGAGCAATCAGGTTATTGAATTCAGCTTGGGTTTCCTGAAAAGTTACTCAAGCTGATAATCAGCGGGGTCAAGCGCTACCGCAGTCAAATCCAAAGTCTCCGGCACGCGCATTCCCCACGCTTCCCGCAGACGCGCTGATGACCACGCGGCAAAGGCGTAAGAGCGCTTTGCGTCGCGGGCATAGCTCTCATCGCGCCGCCAGGAACTTGATCGGCGCAAGATCAGCGGAGCGGCCGAGCCATCAGCGAGGGTATAGCGCTTCCAAATTTCATCAGGAAGCGGATCCCTTCCGCCTGGGCCGGCCTTGACGACGCGCTGCACGAGACCTTCCGGCAGCAGCTCGCGCGCCGGAATCTTTCCGAACGGCAAGCCCGTGACGAAAACGTCGGTGCGGCCTATTTGAGACGCCAGCCAGGTCCGCGTATCGACGAGATCGGATCCCTCCAATTCAAGCGTAGGAATTCGCGGCGAGGTCAATTCCAGCCAGCGCAGTCCAAACAAGGCGGTGTCGCCCGAGGCGAGGAGCGCGGCGCCTGGCGGGACTGCGCGGCGCAGATTGCGGATGTAGTCGTGAGCAAGAAAATCGTCACGCCGCTCGGGGACAGGGGAGCGTAGAAGCAGCGCCGCAGCGGAAAGCGCCAGGGCCGCAGGCGCGGCATGATCAAGACGGGCGACGGCAGCGCCCGCGAAGATGGCGGCAACGAGCGTTGATACCAGGCAAGCCGGCTCCAGAACGGAAGCCGCCACCCAATTAGAAACATCGAAACTCGCCATGATGACGAAGAGCGGGCCGCTCATTAGCGCGGCCAAGACAAGTCCGACAGCGCGGCCGCGATCTTCCCGCCAAGAGACGAAAGCCCCGTAAACCGCCGCTGCTGCGGCGGGAACGGAGACTGCCAAAATCGTCGCTTTTAGAGACCAGCCGAACAGAAGCACAGCGCTTTCCGGCGTCAACGGACGAGATAATTGCGCCGACAAGGTCCCCGTTCCGTATTGCGCGCGCAGCAAGACGGCCAGCGCTGAACCTGCAGAACCTAAGCGCACCCACAGGAAAAAGTATAACGACAAGCCGGCGCCGACCCACGGCAAGGCGGCGGCGATGGCGCTTGAAAGCGCCGTGCTGAGGCGGCGGCATTGCCCGTGCCATAGAAAGATTAGGCCGGGAATAACCAGAAGCAAACTTTGGTGGTTCACCAATCCCAGACCGGCAATGAAGCCGGAGAGCCGGGCGCGACGCCAGAAACTCTCCGCTTCTCCTTCAGAGAGATAAAATAATGCGGCGACAAAACAGGCGTGGAAAGCGTATTTTTCCTGCAGCAGAGCGAACTTCCAGAGGGGGGCGGAAAAAATAACAATCGCCGATGAAGCGAGGCCGGCCCACGATCCGGAACGGCGGCGCACGCTCTGGAAAACAAACGCGCCGGCGCCGGCGGCGGCCAAGCACGACAAAACGGCGAGCCGATACGCAGGATTGCCCATCGGAAAAATCGACAGCCACAGATGTCCCAGAATGGAGTAGAGGGGATAACCCGGAGGATGCGCCACGCCGAGCGTGTAGGCTGACGCCGCCATGTCCGCGCAATCACGCGCCGCGATCGACGGCGAAGCGCCCGCAAGATAAAAGCTGAACGCGGCGAGAAAGACAAGAGCGGTCATTGCCAGCTGCGCAACGGCAATGAGGGGTCGCAATATCCGGCGCGTTCCGAAGGAAGCGGGCGGCCGGACGACAAACGCCGCCAAGCGGCATGAGCGATCATCGCGGCATTGTCGGTGCAGAGCGTGTGCGCGGGCAGACGCACGGCGAAGTTCATCGCCGTGCCGCGCTCGGTGAGAGAAGCGCGCAGGCGGGAATTGGCCGCGACGCCGCCGCCCAGGACGATATCCTTCGCCTTGTGCTTGCGCGCGGCAGCCACGGTTTTAGTGACGAGCGTTTCAACGACGGCCTCTTGAAAGGACGCGCACAGGTCGTCGAGCTCGCGGCCGGACGGCTTACGGCCTTTGAGAAAATAAAGCACCGCGGTCTTGAGGCCGGAGAATGAGAAATCATCCGTGCCGGACAGCAGCGGCCGAGGAAAGGCGACGGCCTCGGGATTGCCTCGGGCGGCGCGCTTGTCGATTTCAGGACCCCCCGGATAGCCGAGCCCAAACAGGCGCGCGACCTTGTCGTAGGCCTCGCCTGCGGCGTCATCGCGTGTGCGGCCCAGCACGCGGTAGCGCCCCGGACTTTGAGCCAACACGAGCTCGGTGTGCCCGCCCGAGACGACGAGGGCAATGACCGGCCAGCGCAACGTATGCTCGAGTTCGGCGGCGAGCACATGGCCCTCGAGATGGTTGACGCCGATAGAAGGAACCGACAGAATCCGCGCGAGCGTTTGTCCCGAGACCTTTCCGATTAAGAGCGGGCCCAGCAGTCCCGGACCGCGCGTGTAGGCCACCGCGTTTATTTTCCCAGATCCCGCGTCCTTCAACGCCTTGGAGACGGCGGGCATCAGGTTGTCGAGATGAGCGCGTGCCGCGAGTTCAGGCACGACACCGCGATAGGGAGCATGCAGCTTTGTCTGCGAGGACACGACATTGGAGAGCAGTCGCCCGTTCTCGACGACGGCGGCTGAGGTGTCATCGCAGGAAGTCTCGAGGCCAAGAACTTTCATCCTTCGCGCTTATTAAGTGATCCAAGCGCGTTGCGGGCTTTAAGCAACTCCATGGCGCGATCAAGCGCTTCGTCGCGCACCATCTCCTCGGGCTTGACGGCCGAGCGAGGATTCTTGTCCTTGGCATAGATCAATTCCCACTGCGCATAAAGCTTAGCTTCGGCTTCGGGTGTAATCGGCACGACGATGTCGGGCATGATGCCGCCGGTTTTGTTCTTCTCATCACGATGAATGGATCTGCCCGCAGGCGTGTAGTAGCGTGCCACGGTCAGGCGCAGGCCCGAGCCGTCAGGAAGCGGAATCAAGGACTGCACGCTTGCCTTGCCGAAGCTTTGCTCACCGACGATGACCGCGCGCTTGTGGTCCTGGAGGGCGCCGGCGACAATTTCCGAGCCGGAGGCCGAGCCGCCGTTGATAAGGACGATCAGAGGCAAGCCCGGGTACGCGGCCTTTACCCCTGCGTTGAACTCTTGGCGGCTGTCAGGTTTGCGGCCTTGGGTGTACACGACGAGTTTGCCTTCTCCCAGAAACAGAGAGGATACTTCCACTGCGGCAGAGAGCAAGCCGCCCGGGTCGTTGCGCAGGTCGAGGATTAAACTTGTCGCGCCTTCCTTCTTAAGTTTCTTGAGGGAGTTGACGACGTCGTCCGCGGTCTTGGCGCTGAATTCCGCGATACGCAGGTAGCCGATCCCATCGTTAAGCTTCAGGGAGAGCGTTGACTCTATCTTCACAAGTTCGCGCGTAATTTCCAAACTCACCGTCTTCCAGGCGGCGTCATCCTTGCGTTCGAGCTTGAGCTTCACCTTGGTCCCGGGCGCTCCGCGCAGAGAGCGCAGCGCGTCGGACATGCTCATGTCTTTGGTGGAGACGCCGTCGATCTCGAGGATATGATCATTGGGAATAACCCCAAGCCTATAGGCCGGCGAGCCCGGCATCGGCGTTTGCACGCTCAACCAGTCATCCTTGATCGTCAAGCGCAAGCCCACGCCGCCGAATTGGCCATCGGTCTCGGTCTTCATTTCGAGATGCGTGTCTGGATCCAGGAACTGCGAGTAGGGATCGAGCGTGCGCACCATGCCCGTCGCCGCGCCGTAGATCAGTTTCTGCGTCTCCGGCTCATCGACGTAATTGTTCGAGATGAGGCTGAGCACGTCCACGAGGAGCTTGAGTTGTTCGTACGTCCTATCCGTGTTGGCCGCAGACAGCGGACGGACGATGAGCGCCGCCAATACGGCCGCCGTGATCAGGTTTCGCTTCATTGCATTCTCCAATTCTTCCTACTTCTTTTCCAGCCATTGCGCCGGATCCAGCGCCTCAGCCCCGCGCCGGATCTCAAGATACATGCGTTCGCCGGCAGCGGCAATCTTCTCGCCCGCCGATACGGAAGCACTTTTGTTCTTGACGATCTCCGCAAGCTCTCCGTACACGCTGAAAAAGCTGTCGCCGTGATCAATAATGACGACCTTCCCGTACGAGCGGAACGGGCCGGCGAAAATCACCGTGCCTGGGGCTATCGAGGTGATGTCGGTTCCGGGCACGGAAGCAAAGACAATGCCCTGCCTCACCGTCCATGTGCCGAGCTGCTCATCGCGCTCGCGTCCAAAGGAAAACAGAACCTTGCCATTGACCGGCCAGGGCAAGGAGTATGGAGGCAGCTCGAGACGGGCGGCGGCCCCGCCGCGATGCCTATCCGTCTTGGCCAGCTTGTCGAGCAAGGAGGCCATCGCTTTAGCCGATTCCTCCAGATCCTTGGCGCGTTGTGCCGCAACGGCAACCTTCACCTGCGTTGCTTCAAGCGCGGCCTTCTTCTCATCATACTCGCGTCTGTCAGCGTCACGCTCAATTTTTTCACGGTGGCGGTTGGCGTCGAGATCGAGTGCGCGGCGGCCGGTTTCGGCCTCAGCCTCCTCCGTTTTGCGGCGGAAACCGGAAAGTCCACGCAGGTGCCAGGCCTTCTCGATAATCGCGGAACGGCGCAATTCTTCAGCCCAGAGTTCGCGTGTGCCGTACGTCTCGGAGCGCGCGGCTGTCAAGGCGGCGTGATGAGCTGACTCAACGGCAATCGCCGCTGACCAGAACCCGGCGACGCTTTTTACCGCGTCGAGACGAAATTTAAGATCCGCGCGCCGAGCCTCCGCGCGGCGTATGTCGGCCTGGATCCCTTCGAGACGCCGGAGCGACTGCGTGTCACGGCTCTTCAGCCCTTTGACATCAGATTTCAGATTCTTTTCCTCACCGCGAAGATCCTCGAGTTCGAGTCGCGTCTGCTTGAGCTCGACTTGGATGTGTGAGAGTTCCTGCCGCTTGGCCTTGATCTGAGCATTCGCCGGAACAGAGCATAATACGAGCAGACAAACGAGAATCAAGACTCGGCGCGCCATAGAGACAAGAACCATCCCAGAGCCGCGCAGGCCGCGAGCAGAGTGAGATGAGACATTTGCCCGGGCAAGGCCCATAGCAGTTCGTCGCGATGCAAAGGCCAGAGGATTGCAAACGCCAGCGTCATACCCGAAGCGCCGCCAGCGCTCGCCCACAGCGCCAGTTCGCGGTTCACGGGCGCGAACACGCACAGAGAGGCCAACGCAATTCCGGCGATGAGGCAGAGGAGCGTGCTCAGCGTCATGCGCAGACAGTGGGCGTAGAAACGAAGTCTCAGGATGGCCTGGAGTTGTCCGGATTTATAGCGCAGGTCCGACCATTCAGTCAAACGCCGGGCGCTGTCGAGCCATTCTCCGAGATGCGTCAGCGAATCGGGGGCGGGGCGGACCTCAAAAGCGGAGGGCAGCGGATTATCTCCGACAAGCGCCACCGATTCAGCGAGTTCAGGATCCTCGCGCTTAAGCGCCGCAAGCGCTTCCGCAGCTGAGATAAAGCGCACGTCAGCGATCTCGGGGGCGGCGAGGAGTTTTTCCTCCAGAACTTTTACGCGCGCTTCTTCAATATCCGAGCGCAGGAACAGCACCACGCGAAAATCGTCGCGCAAGGAGGCCTCGAGGCGCGAGCAGTGGCGCTCGGCGAGGATGAGAGTTTCCCCGGCGAGTCCGACGGCTGCCGCAAGCGCGAATAACGCTGCCAGACGAACCTTTCCCGCGACGATCATTGGTAGGCGCGATTGTATAAAATGCGGAGGTTATGGTTGGCGCAAAAGTAACTATGTGTTTTTGTATGCCGATGCTTCACTCTAACTGCGTTGCTCGATCCCTTTTCTTAGGATTTTGGAAGGGACACTTCTGACCGCGCCATGGGCGCGGAAATGCCGCTTCCAATATCCGTTGGTAAAGCGGCCTCGCCTTATGGCTCGGTCACATGCCTATTGGTATGCTCCCTTCTCGCGCCTTGTTAGAGTATCGCCTCGACATCCAAAATTCACAAAGTTATTATTGCGTCAACCCTTATGCGACCTTGGCCGCTGTCATGGGCAGCAGCGATTGGGGACGCTCACCGCGCTACGGCTACCGGTCAACGCTCGATCCGCGTCCCGTTCGTGGACGCCATGTCCTCGATGATGATTTGGTCGCCTTGGCGTCTGACGCGCACATGGCTTACCGAGACGGTCTCCGGCATCTGAAAGCGCGAGTCGGATGTGTTTCCGAGTTGGAGCATTTCCTTGTCGCGCAATCCCTTGAATACCGAGGGAGCGGCGGGATCGACGACGAAGTAGCCGACGTTCGGATTGAGGCCTAGCCCGGCGGCGTTCGCGATATCCTTGTACGCGCGTATCTCGAGCTTCTTGCCGCCGAGGTCGAGGCGGATCGGCCCCATGTCGGAATAGCTGAAGGCCTCCGGTTGGAGGGGCTTGAGCGCGTAGCTGCGCACGGACACTGCGGGACGAACGGGTGCGGGTTGTCCGGGGGTGGGGGGCGGCTTGGGCGTGTGCGCGACGCTGCCCGGTCGCACGCGTTCGGCTTGCCCGAGCCAGTAGTCCATCCCGGGCATGTGCCGCGCGGCGTTCAAGACGGCCATCGGGTCGCTGCGATTGTCGGGAATATCGAACGAGCGCCCGGCGGCGTCGACCAGTTTGAGGCTCTCCTTCGTGAAGCCGCCGTAGCGCCAGCTGACCATGCCGGAAGTTCCGAAGGCCAGGTCCTCGGGTGGGATCCGGCCGTGCATGATGCCGCGGGCGCCGAGTGCCGCGTCCAGCCGCGCGGCTAAAGCCACGGCCGCCGCCGGATCGGACGGATAGATCGTGATGAACTTGCCGGCCTGGGTTCCTGTCATCTCCTTCAGGAAGAGGCAGACTTTAAAGTCGATCGTCTTACCGGTCGCCTCCAGTTTTTTGACCTCGGTCAGGAACGCCTCGAGGATCGCTTTGCGCCCGGCGAGTATTTCCTGCGGTCCGTCTCCGGCACGCGGCCGATAGTCCGATACGCGCAGCTTGAGACCCTGATCTTGCATGTTGGTGACGATGCGGTCGTAGAAGTTGCGATCCGAGAAGAAGATTGCGTCCGGAAGATGCCGGCGAGACTCAGCCGCGAGTTCGAGGGCGCGGCTGATGTTTTGCTCGTCGAGACCCAGCTTTACGCCGGCCGCACGAATAGCCATTTCGTCCGCCCGTGGCGCGGGCGCGACAGTAACGCGTTCTTGGGGTGCCGGCTCGCGCTGAATGGACCGCAGTGCGGGCTCAGGAGGTCCGGCGGCGGGCTGAAGGTTTTGGAGGGGGACGGTCTTTTGGAAGAGTTTTCCGCTTTCCGACCACTCCACGACGGCCTTAGTGCCCTCCACTTTGACGACGCGCACGATACTGCGCTGGCCCGAGCTGCGCGGGATGGAGACCACGGTGCCAGAACGGATGTCGTGCAGACCCGCAGGCAAAGCGGATTGCAGTTCCTTAGGAGAGACCATCTTGACCTGCAAACCCAAGATCGGATCATCAAAAACTACCCGAACCCGGCCGTCCGAAGTTTCCCTCATGATGCGGCCATTCGTCACGCCACCGTTTTTTCGGGGGATGGCGACGATGGTTGCATCCGACGGCAGACTCCCGGCCAGTCCTGAACGAATTGCCGCTCGAGGTATTTTGGGGTCCGTGATCGGCTTCATGATCTCGAGCTTCTGTCGCAACTGGGCGGGGGTGCAGTCGCCGACGGCGCAGGGGACCCGGTCGTGCGCTTCGGCGATTAGATGCGCGGTTTTCTCGTCCACGCCAAACTGGCTGCGAGCCGCCTTGATGCGATCGTCTCTCGTTGCGATGCGCGCGTTGTTGAGCACGGTTTCCTCGGAGAACTGGACGCTGGACTTCTCTGAACGCGGCAAATTCCCCGCTCTTTGAGGTGCTTCTCCTATGGATGGCAGCTTAATGGCGTCGGCCGACTTAGCTGCTTCGCTTACGGGCACAGTTCCCATCAGCTTCTGTAGCGCGGCCATGACCGGTGCCGGAATTAAGGAGTTGACACTCGCGGTCGCGCCCATGATCCCGGTCTTGGTCAGAACACCCCTCATGCCCGATTCCATGGATTTGATCGCAGCTGCGCCCGGCTTGGTCTTGCCCACACCCCAGCCGACGAGCGCCATAAGCGCCATGATCAGAACGCTTCCGCCAACCATACCGATTTGCCGCCGAGCCGCAGCCTGTTCCAGAGACCCTTCTTTAGCTTTCGAATATTGGCTGAGTGTTGTCAGTAAACCCGACAGCATCTGCCATAGGGTCATAGACATACCGATGAGGAGTAAACCCTTGAGAACAAAGGCCACGCCTCCGGTCAGTACCGCCGACACCAGGCCGAACAGCATGAAGGCGAGATTGGTCAGGATTCCACCGACTGTGCCGAACGATTCCTCAACGGAGTCAAGCAGCCCAGCCAGCAGGGGTGCTAACGTTACGTGGTTTTGACACATTCCGGCCAACGTCGGATGCTGCGGCTGCTTTGGATCGGGGCCATTAACTGCCTGCACGCAAGCCTGCTTTGCGGAGATGGCAGGCGCGGGTACATTCACCTGATCCAAGCGTGCAGCAACCCGGCTGAGTACGCCGCCGCTGCGGTCTCCAGTTTGCGATGTTTGCGCACGGGTAGCTGGGGACTTTTCGCCCGCCAGCCCTGGCGTAGTCCCAGCGCGGCAGACACCGCCGTCAAAAGTGCCGGCGCACTGGAGGATAGAAGTGCCCACTGTCTGGATTGAGCTCATCGGCGGCTGAAGAAAGTCTTGGTTGATCTTGCGCGCGTTGTCAGGATGCGTCTGAGATTTCAGGAAGGGAAAGCGTACCTCAGCACCGGACAAGAACTGGACCAGCCGTTCCGAGACTTTTTTTAATTGCCCAGGAAATAAGGAACCTGGACCTTTCGGGTCGTCCCAATAGAGCGGTTGAAGCTTTTGCGCCAGCGAAATCGCATCCTTGACCTCACGGGCGGAAGAGCCGTCATTGGGTGTGCTGAGACTAGATTGCAGTGCCTGGTAGCGATCAAGTTCATCCGGCAAGGTCGACAGGATCTGGCTGAGCTGGGGGGCCGCATTCTTTTGGGTTAGGCCTTGCTGGAGGTCTCCGATTACGAGTTTGAGTGAGGTCACACGGGCCTGCATCTGAATATGGAGAACGGTTAACTGCTGGGGCGGGAGAACGACAGCGGGCTGGGCGCGGGCTATAACCCCGCACAACGCGAGGCAGATTGAATAGAACGCAGACCGGAGGGGTGGGCGGACCATAACTTTGCTCCGTGTGAAGTATAGTCTCGGAACGACGATATTTCAAGTGTCGTGGGGCCGGTGTCGAAAGTTACAATGCCAGCAAAACTTCAGACGGCTAAAGTCTTACGAAAAATTTAAAAATCGCTTATTGAAGACGCGGGACTTGCCTGCTATACTTCAAGCACCATGACGAAAGTAATCGAATCAAGACTGCTCGAACGAATCCGCCAGGACCCTCGGGTTCTGACCGGCAAGTCCGTCATCGCCGGAACCCGCATCTCCGTGGACTTCCTCCTCAAGCTCATGGCTCAAGGGATGCCCGAGGAAGAAATCCTCGACGAATACCCCCGCCTCAAACACCAGGATATCCAGGCGGCGCTCCTTTACGCCGGGAACGTCGTCAGGCAGGAATCCCGCTTCCCCCTGTCTGCCCGCCCGCTGAAGCGTTGAAGCTGTTTCTGGACGAGAATATCGGCCGCTCCACGGCTGAAGCTCTGCGCGCTCAGGGCCATGACGTGTCATGGGTCGGCGGTGATTCTGCGGGAACACCGGACACCGCAATCATGGCGCAAGCCAAGCGCGAAGGCCGCGTCCTGGTGACCAAGGACAAAGACTTCGGAGAACTCGCGTTCAAGAGCGGTCAAGCGCACGGGGCGAAGAACATGCCTTCGCTTCTGCGACGGCCGTTCGTTTTACGTTAC
Source organism: uncultured Elusimicrobia bacterium (assembly GCA_964529095.1). Lineage (GTDB taxonomy): Bacteria > Elusimicrobiota > Elusimicrobia > UBA1565 > UBA9628 > GWA2-66-18. Next base: position 1,210 of record CAZGVK010000098.1, on the reverse strand, counting down.
GCCAGGCTATAGGACCAAACGTTACTTCCAGGTCCCCTCGGCTACCTATTTCGTTGTTCCCGTGGCGTTGCGGCTCTGGCTCGGAAATCCGAAAGTCCACAATTCTTCGTTATTAGCGTCTAAGAGTCCTAGAGTACGGGCCTGGCTAATATCCAGTCCCAGGTCGACCATATATTTTCTGGACTTGGGCGTACTCGCCGCGTCATTCCAGGAATCCTGATATTTCCCCGACACGCAGGCGTTGGAAAACATCGGGAGCCTGGAGTCAGCTTTGATCTTGAACGTCTTCATGACTTCTGGATGAACCTTGTGATCGTGCGGGGCAAAGCCGTAGTTGGCAACTGAAATCTCTGAAAGACTTACCGCCCTGCTTGTAATTGTAGTCTTGCAATTGGCTCTACCTCTACATACTGCGCTCTGGAGGTCTTGGAACTTTTCCTCCGGTATCGTGGTCTGCAAAACGATGCCCACCGTTCCATGCTCCAATACGACTCCATGGAAGAATGAGCCTGTAGCGCGCAAATCCACGCAGGCATTGCCGAGGCCGATTTGCTGAACAAATCCGGCCACGATCCCGCTCACGCTGTCGAAGTCGTTTGCGGAAGCATTGGTTACTTCTACGCTATAAAAGTAGACCTTGTCGGGATTGCCGCCCGCTAATACTTCTTGCCTTCTCGTATCTTCGACCTCTTTGGGGATCTTTTGCATCTGCTCAACGATCTCCGCCCGCTTCTTCTCCAGATTCTCAAGAGATTGATCGGACTGAGCCATCAAGCTTTTCGTCACCGTCAAGAAGATCGTGGCGATGAGTGCCATTGTTCCAGCCAGTTTTAGATTCTTCATTTTCTCTGCCTCCACTGATATACAGTGATAGTTTGCCATCCCGAATCATTTTGGTTAAGAGTCCTTGGGGCAAAATTTAAGCCCAAAGGACCCATTGCTAAATATAGGTCCAAAATCCCGAATGACCCTTGCCGCTTGCTCCAGAGGCAGGATTTACTTTGTAATTCAAGGGCACAATGACTCAACACTCGTTCCCACAGCCGAGAGCGTAGCTCCAAAATCAGTTTCTGTCAAGGCTGGCCGGTCCCGGGGGTGCATGACCTCTATCGCCGAGTTTTTTCGCGATCTGGTGCGTTTTGGTTAAAATCTACTACCAGATCGCGTTTTCAGACGCAGTGGTCGCGTGGTCGCCTGCGGGATGAACGCG
>CAZGVK010000097.1:0-3762 GCA_964529095.1 uncultured Elusimicrobia bacterium | reverse complement strand
GCGTACATCCATGCGAGGTGGTAGACCAGCGATGTCTTGCCAACCCCGCCCTTGTTGTTGAAGAAGGCGATCACCTGCATGGTTTTCTTCCTATATCCTTCGGAGTCGAACCATTTCCTTCGGTCATGGTTTTCTTCCTATATCCTTCGGAAGCGATCCCCATCGAGCAAGGCCATGAAGAGCTGAAAGTCTTCTTCTTTGCCGTTATGCGGCGTCGCTGTCATCAGCAGGAAGCGCCGGGTCAATGTTAAGAGAAGCTGGCCGAGCTTGTAACGGCTTCATAGACGGAATTTGACAGTAGCTTATCAAATCCGATAGACTCGCCGCGGACGTATCAGGGGAGGGGCCATGAACAAGAGCGAGTTCCTGTTGCGGTGGACGCATGTGTGGGCGGGCATCATCTGGATCGGCCATCTGTACTTCTTTAATTTCGTCAATCTGCCGGTCCAGGGCAAGCTCGACGACGCGGGCAAGAAATTGGTTAACCCGCAATTAATGCCGCGGGCTCTTTGGTGGTTCCGCTGGGGCGCGATGGCCACCTTCCTCTCGGGTCTAATCTTATTCGCGCAAATATATCTTTACACCCCGGAACTCGGCTGGGGCGCCAACATAATCCTGCGGGGCATGGAAGGCGGGCTCTCTGATCGCGCGCGCTGGATCATGTGGGGCATGCTTTTTGGCTCGGTCATGTGGTTCAACGTGTGGTTTATCATCTGGCCCGCGCAGAAAAAGATTCTCGGAGGAACGGCCGGCGATGCCGCGCCCGCGCTGCGTGCGCGCGCGGCGCAGGCGTCCCGCCTGAACACCTATCTATCAGCCCCCATGCTCGTCGGGATGCTTGGCACCAACCACGCGAACATGAGCTTCAGCTACGGCGCGCTGCTCTGCGCGACTTTGCTGGGCCTAGCGGCAATCAAGACGGCGTATGTCCATTCGACGTTCGTCGGCCAAAAAGTCTAGCGATCCCTTAGATCGGCCGGGTCTTCACGAGGTCGAGGAATTCCTTGCGCGTGCGTGCGTCGCTTTGGAAGAGGCCGAGCATGCACGAGGTCGTCGTGGGCGAGTGCTGGCTCTCGGCGCCGCGCATCTCCATGCACAGGTGCCGCGCCTCAAGAATGACGCCCACGCCCTTGGGCTTTAGCTTGTCCATGAGAGTTGAGGCGATCTGCAGGGTCAAGCGCTCTTGAACTTGCAGGCGCCGCGAGAAGATTTCGACAAGTTTCGGGATCTTAGACAAGCCGATGATTTTCTTCTCCGGCAGATACGCCACATGCGCTCGGCCAAAAAACGGCAGCAGATGATGCTCGCACAGGGAGTAGAATGAGATGTCGCGCACAAGCACCATCTCATCGTACGACTCGCTGAAGAGCGCGTTGTTGATCATCGCATCAATATCGACGCGGTAGCCGCTCGTCAGATCCCGCAGGGACTTGGCCACGCGGCGCGGGGTGGCGAGCAGGCCCTCGCGCTTTGGGTCCTCGCCGAGTTGGGCGAGGATGTCGCGCAGATGAGCTTCGATACGAGCGCTATTGATTTCCGTCAGACTTCCCCCCGCCTGCGCGGAGGTGTTCTTGATTCGGCTCACAAAGCCCCCAACCACTCAAGCAAGGTGCGCACCGGCGAACCAGTGGCGCCCTTGGGCGCGTAAGTCGCCGACTCGCCGCTTGTAAAAGCTGTACCGGCGATGTCGAGATGAGCCCAAGGCTTTCCCGCGACAAATTCCTGCAAGAACAGGCCTCCGATGATCGAGCCCGCTTCTCCGCGCGCTTTTGAGATATTCAGGAGCTCGGCGATGTTCCCCTTGATGTTTTCTTTATAGTCTTCGACAAGCGGCAATTCGCAGAACGCCTCATCCGCGCGTTTTCCCGCCGCCTGGATCTGGCCAAGAAGTTCCGGATCGTTTCCCATCAGGCCCGCGACCTTCGAGCCGAGCGCCACAACGACAGCACCCGTGAGCGTGGCAAGATCCACGATCGCAGAAGGCTCTTGCTTGACTGCCAGGCACAACGCATCGGCGAGAACGAGACGGCCTTCCGCGTCGGTGTTCCAGACCTCGATCGTTTTACCGTTCATGGCCTTAAGCACGTCTCCAGGCTTGTAAGCGTCGGGGCCAGGCATGTTATAGGTCACGGCGATAATACCGTGCACCTCGGCCTTGGGCTTGAGTTCGGCGATGACCTTGAAGACGGCGAGAACGGAGGCCGCACCCGCCATGTCGCACTTCATCTCCTCCATGGACTGCGCGGGCTTCAGAGACAGCCCGCCGGAGTCGAAGGTGACGCCTTTGCCCACGATGGCCACGCGCTTCTTGGTCGCGGCCTTAGGTCTGTAGACTAAGTGTACCATGACCGGAGGCTCGTGCGAGCCGCGCGCTACGCCCAGGAAAGCGCCCATGCCCATCTCCGCGCAGGCGGCCTTGTCCATGATCGCAACACTCACGCTCGAACCTTTGAGGGTCGCGGCGATATCGGCGAGATTCTGCGGCGTCTTATCAGAGGGCGCGCGATTGACAAGATCGCGCGCAAAGCAAACGGCAGAGGCGGCGAGCGCCGCCTGAGAACAAGCCCTTTCGACCACCGCGCGCGAGCCGCTCTCCTGAGCGACCAGCGCAATCGAGGTCAGTTTATCGGCATCGCCCTTCTTGTATTCCTCATACTTATAGGCGGCCAGGAGAAGACCCTCGGCGATCGCCTGCGGATTCTCCGAGCAAAGCACGGCGATCTTCTCCCGCTTGTAGCGAATAGCGCCGATGAGCGCACCCGCCGCGCGGCGGAAAGTCTCAGGTGTGGCGCCTTTTTTTTTTCCCAGCCCGATCGCGTACACGCGCCGGCGGCGGCCGAGTATGTCGAGATCGACACGGCAGACTTCTTTAGACTCGGCCTTGAAACTCTCCTCGCGCAGTTTTTCAGCGAGCGCCGCCTGAGCGGGATTTGGCAGCCCCTTGGCGCCGGCAAAGCTCGCATCTTCGTACATGAAAACAGCAAGGTCATAGGCTTCAGACTCGAGAATTTTAAGCGGAAGCGGGCTAACATTCATGGGAATTATCCTCAGCGATGAGAGAATACTATAGCAGGTAAGGGCTGACGCAATAATAACTTTGTGAATTTTGGATGTCGAGGCGATACTCTAACAAGGCGCGAGAAGCGATCCTAGGCATCCAAAAACACACGGAGGGCTTGGAGCGCTTGCGCCTAGAACCGGGACGAGAGCGACAGCTTGTGCGCGGCGCCGAGGTCTCCGGCCGGCGACCAGCCGTAGTCGAAGCTGAGGCGCTGTACGCCGAGGCCGGCGCCCAAGGTGATTGCAGGCAAGCCGCCGCCAAGAGCGCTCCGATCGAGGCGGCGCTCGTAGCCGACGCGCAGGGCGGCGGCAAGGCCCGATTTCATCGGCACGCGCCACTCCATGCCGAAGCACGGATAGATTGAACGGTCGCGCGGGGCGTTCAAGTCGAGGGTGACGCTGAGGCCGGAAGTGATCTTGAGAGCTTGAGCGATCGTAAAGACCAAGGGCAAGGGGTCGCCAATCTCGTGGAATTTAAGCTGGCCGCCGATATTTTGGGCGCTGAGCGCCAACGTGTAGGGGAACTCGCCGGGCAAATGCGCGCGCCAGCGCGCGCCGAGATCCACAGCGCCGGTCTTGGCCGAGCTTTGGATGTTCGAGTTCACATACTTGATGCCGATGCCGACGTCGAGGCTGCGCGTGAGCGGAGCGCCCCAAGCGATAAAAACGGCGAGGTCCTGCGGCGTGATGCGGTCGCCCGTG
>CAZGVK010000096.1:0-56075 GCA_964529095.1 uncultured Elusimicrobia bacterium | reverse complement strand
CATTGGCGACGCGCAGAACGTAGAACAGCATCGGTCGCCCGCCGAGATGGTGGAGCACTTTGGGAATGGCGGATTCCATCCGCGTGCCCTGACCTGCGGCAAGGATGAGCACGCACAGTTGACCTTGTCCTTTTTTTGTCTTGCTCATTTTCATTCCTTGTTAAATTATTCCCAGGCCTGGATTCGAACCAGGAATAACGGATTCAAAGTCCGCTGTGTTACCATTACACCACCCGGGAGTCGGAGTTAGGGTGAGTCCTTTCCAACGATGTTAGCACATGCCCCGGGCTTCGTTCTGGGACCTGGACGAAGCTGTCTCTCGGATCATTGTAACTATTTCCACATCGTCATTTGTTCAGGCCAGCATCTCCGTGGCTTGGCCAAGAGGTCTCGAGCCGGGGGACCACTAACTTATACCACAATTATCTATTTATATCGATTTTTGATAATACAGATATATTTTGGTATAAGTTACCCATGGACCCGATCAAGAACCCCTATGCTCCTGGTGCGGGCTCCCGTCCACCTGCACTCACGGGTCGAGAAAAAGAGATTGAGTCCTTTCGAATCTTGGCAGAGCGTCTGCTTGAAGGTCGTTCCGCGAAGAGCATCATCGTCACGGGCCTTCGCGGCGTCGGCAAGACAGTGCTCCTCAACACATTTCGTGATGTCGCCGAGGCGCGCGGGTTCAAAACGGGCGATACGGAAGTTACGCACGACATAGACTTTAAGAGTACCATGGCTCGATTAGTCCGCCGAGCGCTCCTGACGATGAGTCCGATCGCAAGGATCAAAGACAAGGCCCTGATGGCGGCCCGCGTGCTGAAAGCTTTCACGGTCAAAACCCCTGAGGGTTACGAACTCGGAATCAATGTGGACGCGCTTCGAGGAAAAGCTGACTCGGGCAATCTCAGCGAGGACCTCAGCGACCTCTTCATAGCGCTTGGAGAGGCGGCCAAAGAGAAGCGCTCGGGGGTCATCTTCCTACTGGACGAGATTCAATTCCTCAAGCGCCCCGACCTCGAAGCTCTCATCGCGGCGACACATCAAGCCGCCCAACGCGGCCTTCCCATGACGGTGGTAGGCGCCGGACTGCCGCAAATTCCGAAGCTGGCCGGAGAAGCGAAGTCCTACGCGGAACGACTGTTCGATTATCCCGATATCGGACGATTGGATGCGAAGGCCGCGAAAGCCGCTCTCGAAGAGCCCGCCGACCGGCTTGGCGTGAAGTATGAGCCCGAAGCGACCTCTGCCATACTGAGGTACACCGAAGGTTATCCCTATTTTCTTCAAGAGTACGGCAAGCATGTCTGGAATATCGCTCAAGGCTCTACGATCACAAAGACCGATGTAGAGAACGCCCGCCCCGGCGTTATAGCTCAACTGGATGATAACTTCTTCCGTGTGCGGATTGCCCGAACGACCCCGACTGAAAAGAATTATGTCGCAGCAATGGCCGCGCTCGGACGAGGACCCTACAAGACCGGCGACATCTCGGAGAAGCTGGAAAAGGAATCCTCCGCACTGGCACCTCTGCGGGGAAAACTTATCAATAAGGGACTGATCTATGGCCCCGCGCATGGCCTCACGGACTTCACAGTGCCTCAATTCGATAATTTCTTAAGACGCAACTGCCCCTTCGAGCTGGGCAGAAAAAAGAAGTAGCGCCCCTGCGTCGCCGGTCGGCCCAGGTGAAGGCGGATGCTGTCCACCTGGGTGTACAAACGCGCAATAAAAGGACGGTATCGGGCGCTGCACGGCGCACGGGTTAGGCAGGGGTGATTTCTTAACGAGAACCGTCTATTTCTACGGCTTGTCGTCGGAGGGTGCAGGGGCGGGGTCCTTAAGATTCAAAGTCCGCTGTGTTGCCATGACACCACCCGGGAGTCGGAGTAAGTGCGCGTTCTTTCCAACGATGTTAGCAAATGCCCCGGGCTTCGTTCTGGGACCTGGAAGAAGCTGTCTCTCGGATCATTGCAACTATTCCATCTCCCGAATTGAAGATATCAGCCGAGACAGCTCGTCAAGTAAACCTTCCAGGGGTAAGCCTTAAGCCGCCGGATGACCTGAGCGCCCTCGACATGGGAGGAAATAAATCCGAAGACCGAAGAGCCGGAGCCCGACATGCGCACTCCCTTGACACCCGCTGATTCCAGAATACGCCGGGCACGCTCTATTTCCGCCATGATCGGCAACTCCGCCTGCTCCAGGCGGTTGAAAAGAAGCCCCGCCCATTCCTCAATGGGACGCCCCCTTCCCAGGCGATGGATGAGCCGCTTCAACTGGGAGAGGCGCCGCAAAACAACGGAACGCCGACAGGACGCAAGGGCGGAAAATACCGGGCCGGTCGGCGATGGGAACCCGGGCCAAACCAGGACCATATATGGAAGCGATTTTTGTATTTTGACCGGTTTCAGGCGATCGCCGATACCGGTGGCCCGGCAAAAGTTTTCCTCTTTGAGAAAAAACGGGACATCCGCGCCCAGCTTGACGCCGATGTCGAGGATTTTTTTCTTCTTTGCCGCCGTCAACTTAATTCCTAAAAGTTTGGCCAAGCCGAGAAGCGTTCCCGCCGCGTCGGAGGATCCGCCGCCAAGCCCCGCGCCGATGGGGATGCGCTTGGTTAAGGCGATCTTGACGCCCACGCCGACCCGGAATTCGCGGTAAAAGGCGCGGGCGGCGCGCAGGACGAGGTTATCGCGGCCGGCCGACAGCGGCGCTAAATCATCTCCTCCGGGGCAACCGAGTTCGTCGATAATTTCCAAGACGGGACGATCTCCGCCCACGACCTCCATATCGAGGACGTCATAAAGATTGATCTTCGCGAACAAAGTCGCCAATGTGTGATAGCCGCTCTTGCGCTTGCCGGTGACTTCAAGGAACAGGTTTATTTTCGCCGGACATTGCTGTTTCATAGGGCGAAGACAAACGGGCGCGACTTGAAGATTAAATTCAGCGGAGCACCGACAATCGTCCGCGTCCGGTTCCGGCGGAGGTTGTCACGACGAAGATATAGGCGCCGCTGGCGACGGCGTGGCCATCGGCGTTCTTGCCGTCCCAGGACAGGCCCGTCACCATGCGCACGAATGCGCCGTCAAGCGTGTATATCTTAATATTCAACTGGCCTCCTTGAAGCCCCGGGGGAAGCGCGAAGGCGACCGAGCCAATCTGCGAGGGTCTAAACGGGTTCGGGAAAGCGATCGCCTGCACCTCGCCATCAAAGCCGGCGAGCGTGCCCTTGACGGCCAGGCGCAATGAACGGTAGGCGTTCATTCTGCCGGCGCCGGCCACATTCCCGAGAGTGCCGGCGACTCCCAAGGCGGAAACCCCAATCGAGTCGGCGCCGCCTCGCAGCGCGGCTGAAATCTGCGCGACGGAGAAGGTCGGCTTGGCCGACAAGATCAGCGCGGCGAGGCCGGAGACCATCGGCGCCGCAAACGAGGTGCCCGTAGCGCTCGCCGTCCCGCCGCCCTGGTCGGTGGTCACCAGAGAGACCCCGGGAGCGACGAGGCCTCTCGCCGCGAGTTCCGGCCCGCGCGAGGAAAAAGAGGCGATGCTGTTATTGGAATCCGTGGCGCCGACGGGGATAGCGTCCAGACAATTGCCCGGATTCTCGACCGCGCCGCCGCTATTGCCGGCGGCGACGATGACCGGAACACCTGCGCTCTCCGCAGCGGTGATCGCGTCTTGCACGACGCCCGCGGGGCAAGCACCCAGGCCCCCAAGGCTCATATTGATGACGACCTTGCCGACGGCGGCGGTGTTCTGCAAGGAGACGGCATGATTGATCGCGGCGGCAATGCCCGGATCATTGGTCAGACAACCGGCATCCGAGCAACCGACGGCGGGGCAGCTCGAATCCGTGAACACCTTAAGAGACAGCAGCTGCGCTCCCCAGGACATGCCCGCAATCTGGGTCCCGTTGTCAGCGCTCGCCGCCGCCACGCCCGCGACGCGCGTGGCGTGATTGCACGCAGGCGTTGGCGGATTATTGGAGGTCATTATCCCCAAATCGGGATCAAAAGCCTTGCTTGCGGTATTCGTCAGCTTCGCGGTCAAGTCCGGGTGCGTCCCCTCTATGCCGGTATCAATCACCGCGATCGTCACGCGTGCTGAGAGACCGACTTCGTATTCCCAGCCGGCGAAGGCCGCGACCTGCGCCAGCGCATACTGGGAATTGACCAATGGATCGGCAGGCGTGCGATTGACGGAGTACACCCGGCTCGGATCAGCTGCGGCGACTCCGGGCAGCGACCTCAGCGCGGGCAACGCCGACGCCACGGACCGGCCCGCGGCGAGATGAATAAGATGCCATCCTCCGCCAAGCTCCACCCCGCGGACCGCGCCGAGAACGGCGAGGTCCGCATCGAGCCGCGTCAAGACGACGCCGTCCGCGAGTCGAACGAGCGCCTGGCCCGAGGTGACGCGCAGGAACTGTCCGGCGGGCAGGGCCGCCGGCCCCAGAGCCGTCCCGCTGAGCATCTCGGTCTCAAGCGCGCGCGCGGATACGCCGAGCAAGACGAGAAGCGCCAGCGCGACAAGACGACGTTGGAACAAAAGCGCCTTTAAAAAGACCGTGGTGTCGACCATAGAGCCGCATCCTACCAAAATGCGCTGAAGAGAGGCATCGGCAAAAACACATCATTATTTTTTCGCCAACCCTAATTTTCCCGATGCAACAGGGGTGCAGAACCATTCATTTCTCGTGTCGGATTATCCCCTTTAGGGGCATGGTCTACACACTGAGGCCGCAAGTGCTCCAAACCCGCCTGCCGATGCTCTCAAGGTGAACGACACGCATCGGTCGTTCTCACCGCAACATCAAAGGCAAAACTAATTTTATGGACGATTGCTGGAGCGCCTCACACCGTGTCCTCCCGTAGGTGTACACGTGTACACCTGCTCCTTAATAGTCGGCAATAAATCAAGGTGTCAAGTTAATATTTCCAGTTCGGCCGACAACATAATTCAATTTGCCGCCTTTATTTATTTACGCCGCCTAAACAAGGCCGTTTTCCTTCTTGATGATCCCCACGACCTCGTAAATGTCATCGATGTCGAACTCGGCGCCCGACTTTTTCGTCTCAAAGGTGTCGCCGTACTTGGCCCAGACGGTGCGGATGCCGGCGCCCTGAGCGCCCTTGATGTCGCGGTCGGGCCAGTCGCCGACCATCAAGGTTTCATCGCCGCGCGTCCCGAGAACCTCCAACGCGCGGCGAAAAGGCTTGGGGTCGGGCTTCTTTACGCCGAAGTCCTCGGAAGTGATGATCTCATCGAAGTAATGATGCAGGCCCAGGCTCACGATGCGCAGCCACACCTCCATCTTCGGCGCGTCGGAGATGACGGTGCGCGCAATGCCCGCCTTCATCAGTTCAATCAAGGTCTGATTGACGCGGGGATACAAGGTCATCGTCCCGGTCTTGGCACGGCGGTAAGCCAGGATGCCGCTGGCAAGAATTTTGTAGTCGATGTTCCCAAGCTTGGCCTTGAGTATCTTGTCGAATATTTTCTGGTCCTCGATGCCTTCCTTCCAGTAATGGTCGAAGAACTCTTTCACGAGGACATCCTTAGCGCCCGGCAGGCCCGCATCCATCATCCCCTCAACGGCGGCATCGACCGCCGTCCGCTTCATTTTCATGAAGTCGGTCAACGTGTTGTCGATGTCGAAGATGACGCCCTTGATCATATTTTAGAAGATACGAGCCAATTTGAAATTCATGCGCCTACTCCGCGTCAGGAACGATTTCACGCCGCGCCGTCGACAGCGGCACGCCGGACGCGCACTGCGGGCATATCTCCGGCGACGCCGCCTCCAGCGGATAGCCGATCAGGCTGCGCACCGGAACGCCGAGACACAACGGCGCCGGCGAGCGGTCGACCATCGCCCCCACGCCGACGACGCGCGCGCCATAAGCTTGGGCGAGCGCGACCACCTCGCTGTTCGTGCGGCCAGTGGTGAGCACGTCCACGATGATGAGCGCGCGCTCCCCGCGCTCCAATCTGAAGTCGCGCCGAAACGCCATCGAGCCGCCCGTGCGTTCGGTGAAGATCGCGCGACATTTTTTAGCGCGAGCGACCTCCTGACCCAGCACGACCGAACTCATTCCCGTTGAAATCACGACGTCAATCATGGTCGAAAATTTCGCCGCAATCGCCTTCGCGATCTTCTGGGCGACGTATGGATATTGAAGAACCAAAGGCGGTTGAATATAGACCGGCGTATGCAGGCCCGAGGCGAGCTTAAAATGCCCGCTGGCCACCGCCCCGTGCTCTTGAAGCAGTCCCAGCAAGTCCATCTTATTCAAGCGGTTCATATTTCTCCCTCACAAAGCGTGCAGTTTTTCAATCGCCTCAAAGCGCTTCTTGCCGGAGGCGCGGCCTTCCTCGAGCTTGCGCTCGATTTCGTCCACCGGAATCTTTTTAAGACGCGGCTCCAGTTCAGGTTTATTGAGATCACCCTTCACGCGAAAACCGATCGACGGACGCCCGGCCTCATCCACCCACCACTCAGGCAGGACGCCGTCATAATGGGTCAGCCGTGTCAGCACATTCATGTCCACCTGCTCGCGGGCGAAATCGGCGGTCCCCTCGGCGAACGCAGCCAGTTGTCCCGAGTCGACATGGAAATAACGAGTCGCGGCAACGCCCTTATTCAGCGCATACTCGCTTTCTATGCGCGCAAAGTCAATAGTCTTCGGATAAGCGGTCGCCGTGCTGAATACGGAAAATTTATTCATTTTATGCATGTAGATGAACGGCAGGAAAATCACGCGCAGGAACTTATTGGAATTCTGCACGGCGGGGATGTCGGCCACGCGCCCGGGGCCAAACCGCACGCGGGCCTCGCCATCCGCTTGATCCAGCGCCGGCGTCACTCCGCGAAAGGACCAGAGCAGGTCAAGATCTTTGCACCAGAAATTCGCCTGTTTAACCTCGCCGACATGCAGATGGCCCGCGGTATCAGGAAAGCCGCGGGGGATGACATATTTAAAAGTGCTGACCCAGGGACGAGGGTGCTCCCCCATCGATACCGTCTTGGTTGAGAGGGAGGCTTCGATAGAGGTAAAAAGACGCTGAGCGTCCTCCCAAACCAGCTTATCGAGGCTGCCGGAGATCAAAACTTCCTTCGGCGCGGAAAGCCGGTCCACCCGGCCGCGCAGACGCAGACGCGAATCGCCCCAACGCAACGCCAGATTTTCGACGGTCAATGTCTGCTTGGCCACCGACAGCGCGACACGCAACTCGTCGAAAATATTGCCGTAGGCGCTCACCTTCCCCTGCGTGACCGCAGCCTTGATCGAGGCGAATTCTTCGGCGACAAGGGCATCGAGATCGAGGCCCTCGACACGCGTGTCGCCCCAGTTCACCGCCAAGTCGCGCAGAGCGAGCGCGGCATCCTTAAGCTGCAGCGCCCCGAACCTGCCCGCGATAGTCCCGCTCACCGCGGCCTTGCCATGGGGCGCGCGGGCGGCCCAAGCGGGCAGCCAATCCGCCAATGTCTCAAGAACTGCGTCCTTCACGGCGAACCGGGCATGCAGAGAGGCGGCGCCGGAACTCAGATCGACGACGACTTTCCCCGTCGCAGTTCCGGCGGGCGTTGCAATCGACAAGCGTTCAATGTCCCAAATCAGAGGCGACGACCAGTTCACGAGCGCTCGCCACTGCGTGGCAGGCAACGATAATTTCAGGTCGCGCCCCATCCAGAGCGGCCAGCGTTCAGGGCCCAGAGCGGGCAGGGCCGCGTCGACATCGAAGACGGGGCGCACGAAACCGGTGACCGAACCTCTGCCCTTAATTAAAACACCTTCCGTTTCAGCGCTGAAACGGTCCACATGCGCAGACGCGCTCGACCAGTTGAAGCCGGCAAGATCCATGCTGCCTGCGGCCGAGACTGTCGTCGTCCAGGTCCGCGTGCCGAAGGTGACGGCATTCACGAAGGATATCGCAAGCGGAAAGGGCTGATCCGGATCGAAGCCATTGGCGCGCAACTCCAGTTTCTCGAAGGAAATCTTGCGGTCATGTTTGCGGTCGTCAATCTTAAGGACGCCGTCGCTGATGATGGTCTCAGCGGCGGCGAGCGCTAACGGCAGGCCGCTGCCGGCTGTTTGCGTGGTCGTAAAAAGATCGGCGATGTCCCACGCGCCATTTGTTTCACGCGTCAAGACGATCCGCGGCGAATCCAGGCGCACGCTATTGAACTCAAGACGACGGCGCAATAATGGGCGCAGCTTGACGGTGACAAGCGCCGTGTCGCAGGAGAGAAGGTTGCCCTCCGCGCCGCCGCTGCGGCGCACGCGCAGGCCGCGGATCTTTAAACCGCGCGGAGTGATGACCATGCGCTCGATGATGACCTCGCGGTGAAAAAAAGATTGGAGCTGGGTCACTGAAAGTAGGCGCACCTCTTCAGGGCCGAACATGCGGTAGGCGTAAACTGCGAGGCCTCCAAGGAGCAGGACCAGGACAATCAACGTGAGCCCGAAACCACGCAGAACGGCTCTGAAAGCGGCGGAAAAGAGATGAAGCGCCTGTTTCAGAGCGACCCTGGACCCCATGAAGGAATTATCTTACTTCTTTGTCGTTAGACTTTCGTAAAGATTGAGGAGGGGGGCCGCGCTCCGGTCCCAGGAGCAAGGCGCGGCGGAGACCGGCCCGAGGGCTCCCGCGCGCGCGCGTCGCTCCGGATCGCTAAAGACAAGCATCGCATGAGCCAATGCCTCTCCCGCGGGCTCGGCGAGCACGAATTCACGCAGTTCCCCTTTCAATAACTCCGCGGCGCCGACTGTAGCACCGGCGATCACCGGCAGGCCGCAGGCAAGAGCCTCAAGGACGCTCATGCCGAATTCCTCCCAACGCGCAGGGTGGACATAGACATCGAGGGCGTGATAGAAGCGCCAGACATCGGCCACCGGCTCACGGAAGACAACGCGGTCGCCGATATCCAGATCGCGCGCCAGCGCCAAATACGGGCCGGGCCGCGACTCCTTTCCAACGACAACGGCGCGCGCTTCAGGCAACGCGCGCGCGACATCGGCGAAGGCGCGCAGAAAAGACTTCAATCCTCGCTTCTCGAAATCACCGGAGGTGATAAGACCATAGAGCAACTCCGTCGGCTTGACTCCCAACTCCGCGCGCATGGGCATGCGGAAATCATCGCGACTCCCGGGACTAAAACGGCACGAATCGAAGCCCGGGTATATCACTGAAACGCTCTCCGCGGGCACGCCGAAGCGGCGAGTGACATCGTTCTTCATTAAATTAGAGTTTGCGACGAGGACGCGAAAACGTCGGCCTGCAAGCTGCAGCGCGTGCATTCGCCCGACCGCATCCGCCGCCGGAAGCGGATATCCATATAAAGCTTCGTGCGCCGCATGAACGCAGTTATGCAGGCTCAGCACGTCTTGGTTCAGCAAATCACCATGGCCGTGCACGAGATCGAAACCCCGCGCCATGCCGCCCGCCGCGGCGGCGAACGCCCGCCGTTTCAGCCAAGAACCCCATGGCCACCCGGGCACCCATCTCGGCACCGCACCCGCCGCGAGCAAAGCCCTCGCATCAAGCTTCTCGGCGAAAACATGCACTTCCCAATTCGCGGCGGCGAGGCGACGCGCATGCTCGATGATCATGCGCGTGGCGCCCGAAAGCCCTTCGACCCGGCGCGCGGCGACGGCGACACGCTTCTTCACTAGAGAATCCTTCTCTTGAGATCGTCAAACGCCGGCTGAAGCCGGAACCAGGCCAGACGCCAAAAGTTTTGCGCGCCCAGGCCCGCCTCGCGCAGGTTTGTCAGCAGAGGCACCGATGCCGTAAATAACCCTTTGAGCAGAAACATGAGCATCAGGGCATTGGCGATTATGATCAAGGTCACCGAGAACAACACCCCGCCCGCCGCGTCGAGATCCGGCTGATGAACCTGCGTCAATGAATCCCACGCGAACAGCAGATGCGCGCCGAGTGTTCCGCCAAGCAGAAACAGAAACAGTTCCGAACCGCCGGCATCGGGCCTCACCCACAGCAGCAGGCGATAACTCACCGCAACGACCAAGGCATAAAAGGGCACGCAATAGGGTGCCAGCGCAACGAAGACGCTCGAGTGCGACACATCGACATGGCCCTCTTTCTCCCTGACGGAGATCGCGTACACTTTGCCGCCCGTCGCCCAAGCCGCCAGCGCATGCGTCAGTTCATGGGCAAGCACGCAGCCCCACCTTAATAGGCGCGCGGCCCATCCGGCGGGCCCGCGCGGATCGAAAATCAGCCAGCGGCGCATTGCCCACAGCGCGAACGCGAGGCCAAGACCGGCCCCGAACGGCGCTGCGATGGACGAGTGGGCCGCAACGCCGGCAAGCGTTTTTGCCGCCGCCCACAACAGGCAAACCGCCAAGGGAAGAAGTGAAATCCCGATCAGAAGACGCATCATCGCCTACTCCAACATGTAATCTTGATAGCGGACATGCTGGACTTCAAGCTCTTCTTTCCAGAGAACACGCGTCGAATTCATCTTGCCGCGCGCGCGAATGCTCCAACGGTTCTCGGGCGGGCTAAACAACTCGGCTGCGGTCTGATACCAGACATAGGCGTATTGAAGCGAGCTTTCAGCCATGGCCTGGTCGCGCTCAAAACGCGCCAAGCCGGTCTTCCGAACGTAAGCCGCACGCGCGAATTTCCCTTGCGCCAGTTCCGCGGAGAACTCGTCCATGCGCGCTGAGAGTTCGGCGTCAAAGTGAGCTTGCTTGAGCTCAGGCCGACGGCTCCACTCCAACCATTTCTCGCCCTCAAGATACGCCGCGCGCGCGCGCAGGACAAGATCAATACGCGTCATCGCGTAGATGACGACCACAAGCGCTGCCGCGCACATGCAGAAACGCGCCGCCGGCGCCGAAAATTTCAGCAATTCATCCCCGGAATACCGGCGCTCTCCATGGATCGAACAAGAAGCGCAACGCGGCTCGGCAGTGAAACCATTCCGCTCATCTTCGGAAGCGCTTCCCGGGCGCCGGCCTCCAGAACGAATTCTTAATCGGAATATTCCCGCAACTCATGGACAGCCCTATTTCCTTGCTGTCATAGGTTCGTGGTGACCAAAGTCTCGGTGGCGGAAACGCCGTCCACCGCGCGAATGCGGCTGACGATTAAGCTGGAGAGCTTATCGACGGTATCGGATTCCGCCGAAAGGATTATGTCCCAGCCGCCGAACACCATGTACACCTCGGTAACGCCCTCAAGCGCGCGGATCGTCCGCACGACCGTCTGCTCTTTGCCTGGCGCCAACCGACACAACACGAATGTTTTCATGCTCATCTCCTTTCGTTCCACTCCGCCGAACGGTAGCGCCCCTCAAGACGCACTCCCTGCTCGAGCCATAACGGCCGGATCCAACGTGAAGGGCGGCCAAATTCGAGCGCAATCCCGCCGCTGAGAACCTCATCCGGCGCGTCGACCCGCAACGACCCTTGATACAAGCCTTTTATCCCTTTCTTGCGCAAGGCGCCGCCCAGTATTTTCTTATCGTTGGCGTCAACGAGATCGGCCTTCTCCGCGCGGGAAAAGCAGAGCGGGGCTATTGTTCCCGTATTTTGTTGCGGGCGCCATAGCCCATTCGCTATTCCAGAGGCCTTCAGGGCCCGGTGAATGCCGCGGTGGATATTCTTGTAGATCATCTCCGGAGCGCAGGTCCGCTCCCACGGGAAAACCAAGCTGAAGGTGACATCGCCATCATGGAAGACTATCCCCCCTCCGGTCGCCCGGCGCACGGGCGCGATGCCTTGTTTGCAGGCCGCTTTCGCGTCGGCATATTTCTGCGAATAGCCGAACGTGCAGGCTTTCCCCTTCCATCGATAGACACGCAGAATGAGCGCATCCCTCGATGAGCCCATAAGCACGGCCTCATCGAGGGCCATGTGTCCGGCGGCATCTAGAACCGGCTCATCGTGTCCGTGAGCGGGTAAAAATAGCATGAAAAAACTTTCAATCCCCCATTCAGGAGAGCGCCGCGCAAGAGCAGAAGAAGTTGCGGTCGCCGTAGGCGCCATCGACGCGGCTGACCGCGGGCCAAAACTTGCGCTCGCGCAGCCAGGCTGCGGGATAGGCCGCAGTCTGGCGCGAGTATGGGTGGGACCACTCATCTGCGACAACCGATTCGGCCGTGTGCGGCGCGTTCTTGAGCGGGTTATCGTCGCGCGGCCACTCGCCTCTCTCGATTTTGCGCGCCTCCTCGCGGATGGCGAGCAACGCGTCGCAAAAACGGTCAAGCTCGGCCTTCGACTCCGACTCGGTCGGCTCGATCATCAAGGTCGCAACGATGGGAAATGACACCGTCGGGGCATGGAAGCCGTAGTCCATCAGGCGCTTGGCGATATCATCAACGGAAATATCCGCCGTTGCCTTGAGCGCGCGAGGATCCACGATGCATTCATGGGCCACCAAGCCCTTGCTCCCTTTAAAAAGAACAGGAAACTCTTCTCCCAGACGTCCGGCAATGTAGTTGGCGTTCAAGATCGCGTTCTTCGTCGCGGCTTCAAGTCCCTTGGGCCCCATCATGCGGATGAACATCCAGGAGATCGGCAAGACTCCGGCCGATCCCCAGTGGGCGGAGGACACCGCCGGAACTTCCTTCGAGCCGGGCAGAAACGGCGCCAATTCCTTCACCACGCCGATGGGACCCATGCCCGGACCGCCGCCGCCGTGCGGGATGCAGAAGGTCTTGTGCAGATTGAGGTGGCAAACATCCGCGCCGATGTCGCCGGGGCGGCACAAACCCACCTGGGCATTCATGTTGGCCCCATCCATGTAAACCAAGCCTCCGTAACGGTGAATGACCGCGCAGATGTCCTTGATGCCCTCCTCGAAAACACCGTGGGTCGAGGGATAAGTGATCATGAGGGCGGCCAGGTCATGCTTGTGCTCCTCCGCCTTTTTCTGAAGGTCCGCAGCATCGATGTCGCCGTCCTCAAGGCATGCGACGCTGACAATTTTCATGCCGGCCATCGCCGCGGATGCGGGATTAGTGCCGTGAGCCGAGACCGGAATTAGACAGGTCGCGCGTTGCTCCTCACCGCGCGCGCGCAGTGCCGCGCGAATGGCGAGCAGGCCCGCGTACTCACCCTGAGATCCTGCGTTCGGCTGGAGGCTGACGGCGTGAAAACCCGTAATTTCGGCGAGCCAATCTTCAAGTTGGCTGAACAGCTCCTTGTAGCCTTGAGTCTGCGCGGCGGGCGCCAACGGATGCATGCGCCCGAACTCCGGCCAGGTGACGGTCAGCATCTCGGCAGCCGCATTAAGCTTCATCGTGCAGGATCCCAACGGGATCATCGCGTGGACAAGCGACAGATCACGGCTCTCGAGGCCGCGGATATAACGCAGCATCTCGGTCTCGGAGCGATACGAAGAAAAGACCGCGTGAGTGAGAAATTGAGAAGCGCGCTTAAGGGCCGCCGGGATATCCTCGCCGCCAGCGTGCTCGATCGCGGGATTCATTCGGTCGCCAAAAACAACCAACAACTCCTTGATATCCTCCTCGGTGACCGTCTCATCAAGGGAGACCGCGAGCGTGGTCTTATCAACAAGACGAAGATTTATTTTTCTCGCTTTGGCCGAGGCCATGATCTCCGCTAATTTATTTTCCGAGCTTTTGACCGTCATCGTATCGAAAACGGTCTCCGTGCCGCTGTCGTAGCCCAGCCGCTTCAAGGCGGACCTGAGCGTCAGCGTCAAAGCTCGAATCCGCAGGGCAATGCGCGTCAGCCCTTCGGGCCCGTGATAGACGGCATACATTCCGGCGACAACGGCAAGCAATACCTGAGCCGTGCAGACATTGCTCGTCGCCTTCTCGCGGCGGATGTGCTGCTCTCGGGTCTGCAATGCCAGACGCAAGGCGGATTTCCCGCGCGCGTCCTTGGACACGCCGACGATGCGTCCCGGAATACGGCGCTTGAGCGTTTCCTTGACCGCAATGTAGGCCGCGTGCGGACCGCCGAAGCCCAAGGGCACGCCGAAACGCTGCGTCGTGCCGACGGCGATGTCCGCGCCGAACTCGCCAGGCGCTTTGAACAAGGTGAGGGCGAGAGGATCCGCGGCGACGACCAACAAGCCGCCGGCTGAATGAACTGAATCCGCGAACGCCGACCAGTCTTTGACGACGCCGTGCGTGTCGGGATACTGGACCAGCGCTCCCAATAGCTTCTTGCCCGCGAGATGCGCTGCCGACCCAAGCAGAATGGGAATACCCAAGGACCGCGCTCTCGTTTCAATAACCGCGATCGTCCGCGGATGGCAATCTTCCGAGATGAAGAAAATCCGCCCCAACGGGTCTTCGCTCGCGTGAAGGCAAATGGCCATGGCCTCAGCGGCGGCGGTGCCCTCATCGAGCAAAGACGCATTCGCCACGGGAAGGCGCGTCAGATCAATGATTAATGTCTGAAAGTTCAACAGAGCTTCCAAGCGGCCTTGCGCAATTTCCGGTTGATAGGGGGTGTAGGCGGTGTACCAGCCGGCGTTCTCAAGAATCTCGCGCTGGATCACCGCCGGCGTCACCGTGTCGTAATAACCCTGGCCAAGGTACGAACGCCAGACCGAATTTTTCGACGCGATCATCTTGAGCTCGGCAAGCGCTTGCTCCTCGGACAACGCGGCCGGAAGATCGAGCGGATTCTTAAGGCGTATCTGCGCGGGCACGACGTCGTCGATCAAGGCATCCAGCGTCGGGTACCCGAGGGCCGCGAGCATCGCCTTGCATTCGGCGGGACCCGAACCGATGTGGCGGCGGGAAAAATCATCGGCGGGCGGAAGAACTGTTCGCGCCAACCGTTCCTTAATGACTTCCATGAGCGGCCTCGGCTTTCAGGAACTCCGTATACGCCGCATGGTCCATGAGCTTTGACGCTTCATCAAGATCAGAGGCCTTGAGCTTAAACAGCCAGCCCTTGCCGAATGGCTCCGTGTTGACAAGAGCTGTCTCCTTGACCGCGTCCTCATTCACCGCGACAATCTCCCCTGAGACCGGAGCGTAGATGTCGAAGGCCGCCTTCACCGACTCAACGACGCAGCACGCCTCGCCCTGCTTGACCTGGCGGCCAACCTTGGGAAGCTCGACGAAGACCACGTCGGTGATCTCCTTCTGCGCATGATCGGAAATGCCTGTCGTGCCCCTATCGCCGTTGAGGTCCAGCCACTCATGAGACTTCATGAATTTCAATTTCTTGGGATCAAACATATCAAGAGGCTCCCTTCTTAAGATGGGGCGACGAGTAAAACGGCGTTTTGACGATCTCCGCGGGGATTTC
Source organism: uncultured Elusimicrobia bacterium (assembly GCA_964529095.1). GTDB lineage: Bacteria > Elusimicrobiota > Elusimicrobia > UBA1565 > UBA9628 > GWA2-66-18. The sequence continues at coordinate 40,797 of CAZGVK010000096.1, read as the reverse complement.
GCGGCCATGCACTATAACGAAAACCCGGGTCCCTGAAATGATGTCCGGGCAATCGAGGTAGCCCACGCCGATTCCCACCTGCAGGCTCGGCGAGAATGTGGCCGAGCATAGCTTTCCGGCCTCGCGTCCAGACACGATGACGCTCGCGCCCGCGCGCGGCACGCCGCGCTCCAGAAGACGAAGGCCTGTCAACCGACGTTTAATGCCCTCGGCTTTCTGTTTGAGCAACGCCGCTCGTCCGATAAAATCGCCCTTGTCAAGCTTGACGACCCAGGCGTAGTTGGCCTCGTATGTCGAGGTCTCCTCATCGAGGTCCTGTCCGTAGAGCAGGTAGCCCGCCTCAAGCCGCAAAGTGTCGCGGGCGCCCAGTCCGCAAAGCTGTATGCCGAGCGCGCGGCCCCGCGCGAGCAGATCTTCCCAAACGCGCACGACGATCTCATTGGGCACGATGAACTCAAAGCCATCCTCGCCCGTGTAGCCGGTGCGCGTAATGAAAGCTGTCTGGCCATACAGCTCAAGTTCGAGAGCGCCGAAGCGGGGTTTTTGAATCGCCATGGGCGCGATCATGCGCGCGATGTCCGCGGACCGCGGGCCTTGCACGGCGATCATGCTGAAATGATCGGACTTGTTCTCAAGTTCCACGTCGAAACCCTGCGCGTGCCTCTGAAACCAAGCGAAATCCTTGTCGGCCGTGGCCGCATTGACGACGACGAGATAGCGATCTTTCGCCAGGCAGGAGACGATCACGTCATCGACAACGCCGCCCTTCTCATTAAGCAGATGAGAGTAGAGCGCCGAGCCGGGCGCCAGGCGTGCGATATCGTTGGCGTTTACTTTTTGGAGGAAGGCGCACGCGCCGGGCCCGGTCACGAACACCTGGCCCATGTGCGAGACATCGAAAAGACCACAGCAACGCCGTGCCGCCTCGTGTTCCTTTATGATTGACTCGAACTGCACGGGCAATTCCCATCCATGAAAGTCGACGGTCCTGCCGCCCAAACGCTTGTGCGATTCATACAGCGCCGTCCGGCGCGGGACTGATGAGATGAGCATGGCTCTAAACTAGCATTTCGTCAGGGGAGCAGGCCATGTTCCGAGTAATTCAAGCATGAGCCGACACCCTCCGTCTGGATAACTGTTAAAGCGCGCGTGCATGCGAGTGTCTACCCGGGCCAGCAGACATAGGCCTTTAGGCCCTTGCTCCCGGTCGCATAGGCGCTTATATTTGAATTATGACTTCCATACTCCAGTTGGCTTTTGTCTGCACTTTTTCCGCACTCGCCCAACCTGCGCCCGCATTTTCTATCGACCCGGCAAGCCGCGTGCCGCGCTTTGAAAATCCTAGCGAGTTTTGTCAGACCTGGGTTGAGTCGCGGACGCCCGTATTCCTTAAGGACCCGCCCCAAACACTCGGAGATGAGAACCAAAAAGAGTGGGCGCTTTTACTTCAAGACCTCATGCACCTCGAGGTAGTCTGCTCTACGCACCTATCCGAAGAGACGCGGGAATCATTGAGTTCCCGCCGTCAAGCTGTTTTCGCCTTAGTTCAGGATGCTCACCGCCGTAATGCTCAGGCGAACATGAACAAGACTGCCGCCGCATTAGAGGGTCTTGGGTTCAATACGGCTTCCGGCCCCGAGCCAATGTTGGTCATGGCTGGAACTCTGAAAGCCCCTGGTCTAGCCGAGCTGGCGGCGCCAGAGAGCTCTGTCAGCCAAAATCCTGACTACACCGCTCCCCGCTGGGGCAAGAAAGAATGGACCTACACCAGCGCCGCTCTCGCAGGGACCGGCCTGATCCTCACGAATGATCAGGAAATCAGAAACGGCGTGCAAAAACTGACTGGAAAGAGCTTCCGTAAAGTTCTAAACACATTTGAGCCTCTTGGCGGCCCGCTGTCTTTTGCGGTTCCCCTCGCCTATTATCTTCATGGAAAAATTTTAGGCGGCGGGGAAAATTCATTGCGTACAGCAAAGAGTATCACCCAAGCCGCCTTAATGACCACAATAGTAACCACGGGACTCAAGTTCTCTGTGGGGCGCGAACGCCCAACCAGTGGGAACGGTCCCGCTCAATTTAATTTTTTCAACATGAAGGATGCGTCCTTCCCTTCGGGCCACACCTCACATGCCTTTGCCCTTGCCACAGTCGTGGCCAAAGAATCCCATCACCCTCTCGTCCCTTACTTCGCTTACGGGGCGGCGACTCTTGTGGGTCTGCATCGCATCGACGCGAATGCGCACTGGCCTGCAGATGTTTTTATGGGCGCGGCCATCGGCTACGGCATAGCGACATGGGTGGTCGATCGCAACACGGCCAGGAAAAATAATTTTCTCTCGCGTCTTGCCGTCTCCCCCGATGTGGAGAACAGGATGCTGTCTTTTATCTACACATTCGATGAGTGAACACTCGACGGCCATGATGACAAGGTGCAGAACCACCATCTCGCGTGTCGGGTTATCCCCTGGTTATGGATGTCGCATGACGCGCTCTTTGCCGCTGTTTTTCCCGGAATCTTTAGCGGGAATTCCGCTGAACGCGATCTTCGACGAGCCTTGTTCAGGCTCATTAAAAATTGGACAAGACTTCCCCTTGACGTAGCCACCAATGCAAACCTATACTGTATACACGACATTTTTAGTCGGGATTAGGCGACGAGGAGAAATTGATGCTGACAATCACATCGAAGGCCGTTGAGAAAATAACGTCTTTCCTAAAGACGGAGGAATCCGCTCAAGGCAAGGCGTTGCGCCTGCGCGTCGCTGAGTCCGGCTGCGCCGGCTATGAGTACCGCATCGGCTTCGACGATAAAGCGCCCGCCGACAACATTCTTCCCCAACCTGGCTTCGATGTCATCGTCGACGCGGACAGCCTGAAGTTCGTCGAGAATGTGACGATCGACTATGCCGAAGACGAGACAAGTTCCGGTTTCCGTATCAAGAACCCGCTTGAGAAAGGTTCCTGCGGCTGCGGCAAGTCCAAGCAGTTCTAGATCCGATGATTACCTTGACCGAGCGCGCCTCCAAAAAGATCCAATTTCTGGCCTCCAAGAAAGGCCTACCGCCGGTTCTGCGCGTGAAGGTCGGCTCGGGCGGTTGCTCAGGCATGAGTTATGAATTCGTCATCGCTGATGCCGTTGCCCAGGAAGACATCGTACACGAAGCGTTCGGCGCAAAGGCCATCGTGGACCCCAAGGCTGATTTCTTCATCGGTGGCGCCCAGGTGGACTACGAGGAAAGCCTGATGAAATCCGGCTTCGTGGTCAAGAACCCGCAAGCCACCACAACCTGTTCCTGCGGCAAGTCGTTCTCAACCTAAGCGATACAACATCCAGTAGACGATTACGCCCGTGACCGATACATACAACCATACCGGCAAGGCCCATCGCGCCCAACGCCGATGTTCGTCGAACCGCTCCTTCACTGCGAGGAACAAGGTCCTTATTATGACGGGCAGGACAACGACAGCCAAGGTGGTATGCGTGATTAAAATCGTGAAGTAGACGGTCCGGATAAGGCCTGTTTTCTGAAATCGCACCGAGCCCACATGGAAGTGGTACCACAAATAACAGGCCAGGAACGCCGTTGAACACAGGAAGGCCGAGATCATCGCCCAACGATGCGCTCCACGCCGATCCGTCTTAATCAGCACCCAGCCGAGGATGAGCAGAACAGCGCAGGTCGCGTTCAGCCCCGCGTTTAATGTCGGGAAAGAGGAGAGATCCAACTTAGGGGATTTCCTCGACTTCAACGGCGGCGTATTTACCGGATGTCGGAGAGGGGCCAACGTTAAAACGGGGCTTATGCTTCGCGATGAACACGCCGGCGATGTCCTTGAGCTCGTCGATCTCACTGATGTCAGCGGAGGCGACATAATCGAAGTAGATGTCAGGCGCGACGGCAAAGAGCTCCTTCGCAGTCGGCGCGGTCTTGTTGTCCATATGCGCAGCGAGCGCCTCGTACACTGAACCCGTCAGAGCCGCGCCGACAAACAGCACCTGAGGGTTCTTTGCCGCATCGAAGGTGACGAATTCATAGACGCCGGGTTTGTGCGGAGCGTGGGACGGGAGCGCGTCGGGCTTAAAGCGAAAGCACCGTTCAGACATCGCGATACGAAATTTTCTGGTAGCCATAAAGGATCCTTGCGTAACGGTTTTAGGTTTTCTGCGGCGTGCGCCACAGAGCGCGACCGACGAAAAATGGTCCCAGGCTCTCAATGTACTGCGAGGTCTGCACGGTGGGGCGCATTGCCTCGACGAGCGCCGAAAGCGGATGGAGATCCTTGCCGATCAAGCCAATGACAAAGTCGTTGTCGTTCTTATCGAGCCCATGGCAGGCAAGACGCACGTCCAAGGCAACGCCGGCATCGCCGAACTGGCGACCGATAACGCCGTGCTCGCGCAGGATCTCCTGCTGCTCAAGACGCGGCAGTCGATAAAAGGATCCTCGACGACGCAGCGGATACCAAATTGCCCACGGCGTTGCGTGATCGCCGACCGCGCGGCGCGGGCGGTGCAGAAGCCAGTCCTCGAGCTTCGGCTCGTAGCCGAGCGCATAGGTGCGTCCGAGCATAGCGAACTCGTTCTTGGGTGTGAGGTCTTTAAATGGGCCGGCGACAAGGCTCCGGCGCAGTTGCGTGACGAGCAACTCCGGATTCTCCGTCATTGCGAGCACGGCCACGCCCGTCGGGTCATTAACTTCCTCATAGAGGATGCAGTCCAAGCCGCCGTTGGCAAGAGTATCGACCAGAAGCTCGGCGTCGCGGCAGCCGGTGAACACGGTCAGTTGCAGAAAAAGACGCTTATCGGAAAATTGAGGCTGCCCGTCTTTGGGTCCACCTTTCTCGCGCAGATCGAGCGCCGGGAGAGCGGCCGCGGACTGCGACGAGGCAACCTGGCGGGGATGGCTCATGAAAACAATCCTACTTTTTACGCCCGCCGCATGTCGAGGACTGAACTGAACCAAATTTAAGAACAATGCCCTCTGTCGGCGCTGATGATGTAAGACAATGGTGCCGGTGCGATACCCAAGCGGTCTAAGGGGATGGTCTGCAAAGTCCGTATCGCTGAATCCGTTCTCCCCCGCAAACCCCTTACGTTGAGTTTTCCTGCCTGAATTTTATTTCCCCCCATGATGTCTGAGGGTGTTTTGATCCAAACCCGCACCAAACCCGTCAATTCTTCCGGTTCACTTTCTCACCGAAAAACTTCTCACCTCAAGTTACCCCAGGTTGCGGTTGTTTCCCCAAAAATGACCAACCACGACGGTGCACACTTGTCTACGCGCCAGCTGCGGTTGCCCGGGTGGGCCAGCGTCCGAACCCAAGCCAGCCCTTGACAATGTGCATTACGTGTATTAACATATTACACATAGTACACAGGAGGCAGTCATGCCCAACTTAACCTTGGCTATTTCTGAAGAGATCAAGCAAAAGATGGCCCTGTTCCCCGAGATCAACTGGTCGGAGGTGGCGCGCCAGGCTATTATTGAAAAGACAAAACTTATGGGGCACGCGCAGGCGCTTCTTTCCGGTAGCAAGCTGACAGAAGAGGATGCTGTTCTCTTGGGAGAACAGGCCAAGCTTAAAGTATTAAAGCGCCACTCAAAGCACTGATGCGCCTGGTCGTCGATGCCAACGTCTTCATCGCCGCGTTTCTGAAGAACGCCCTGACCCGCGAACTACTGCTCGATGAACGCGCGGATTTGGTGACTCCCGAATACGGCCTCATCGAAACGCGCTCAATTCTTCTGCAGCCCAAGGTGTTGAAGCGTTTGCGGTTGAGTCCCGTAAACTTTAAGTGGCTTTGGTCCATCCTGACTGCACGCGTCGAAGTTATTCCTCAATCCGACTACCAATCCGCCATGGAGGAAGCCCGGCAGTTAATTGCCGATCCTAAAGATGTTCCGTATTTGGCCTGCGCTTTACGCTTGGGGCTCGGCATCTGGAGCAATGATCCTCATTTCCAGGCTCCGGCGGTAACACGCCGCGCTGCAATCTTTACGACCAACGACTTGCTACTCAAAAGAAAAAGTTAAGTCGTTTCTACCCGCGCTTCTACCGGCGTTTTTGCCCCAGGAGAAGTTCCCCGCGGCGGCCACGCTACCCGCCTCCGCAGCCACCCAGTCGAGCAACCCGACCTGGCCAACTGAATGGACTGCAGGGCGTCTATGGGCGGCAGGACCGGGGCCAAGGCTCGCGTCGAGCTACTACGAGTGAAGGCGCGCCATTTCCGCGCGGTGCTCTGCGATCTTCTTGTCGATGATAACCGGATCGGTGGTTTTGAGCGTCCGTTCCCAGCCGCATAAACACTTCAACTTCTTCGTCTTGGAAACGAACTCATACAGGTGAGTTTTCAGGTTCGGCCCCCATGAAACACGAAACCCATGGGCCTCCGTTCGCCCAAGGATTGGTCCCAACACTTCTTGTTACGGGTTTGGAAACTACCCGTACAGTCTAGCACTCTGGGCTGCGTGCCCGTCGCGGTTACCGGGGTGGACCGAAATCCGCACTGCGCGATGGCAGACTCTTAGTGCCAACCGAAAAACGCGGCGTTCCGTGCCGTGAGATGATGCGCGAGTTCAACACCGCGAGCCTTGGGCCGAGATGGGCGCGCTTGGAGCAGCAGTTAAACCCGCATCCCGAAAGTGGCTTCCACTTCTACGCACGCGAACGAAACAAGACGGGTCGACCTCTTTCCTACAGCTACTTCCAACGTCTGTTCACGCAAGCCAAGATCGCTGCTGGATTGCCGCACATAAAACCCCATGATTTAAGAGGGACATTCGCGATCCACCGCGCGATCGTGGTTAAGAATTTCAGACAACTCCTGATCAAGATGGGGCAGAGCGACGCACGCTCCATTGAGTCCTACCTCGCTCGGTCGCAGCGCTTCGATCCCAAAGAGTCGTATTTCTATGTCCCGCCAGTTGAGCCGATCGGCACTTCGTCCCCGGCACCGACAGCACAGCCGGCGCAGATCCCCGCCAAACCCGCACATCCTGACCCTTTCCCCGCGAACTCGACTTTTCACTGATTCTCGTCGGGAATTGTCGCCTCCACGGGCCATAAATTTTTCCAAACCCGCTCCAAACCCGTCAAAAAAGATTGAACTCTCCTAGCGTGGCTTTGGACAGCCGAAAAAATTAGTAGAATACTATTCGACAATTACAATTTCGGTGCGATACCCAAGCGGTCTAAGGGGATGGTCTGCAAAACCATTATTCGCGGGTTCAAATCCCGCTCGCACCTCCGATTTTGACGGTCTTCGTCGTGAGCCAATCCGCCGGCTTTGCGCCTGATTGCGGCCGTTTGCGCTGATTTTCTCCAACACCAAAAGATAGCGACAATAAAAATCCTCCGGCTTGAGATTGCCGTTGGCTTGTCGAATCGAATCGGCGTGTTCTCCAAGTCGCCTAAACAGGACCGGCCCCGCTTTAGTATTCGGGTCAAGCGCCCCTTTGCGTCCACCGGCAGGTATCGCCTTGCCGATATAAATTGGAGCTTCAAACTTCCCGCCACGATTTTTCTCCGCGATCTTCTTGTATGCTGGGAACCCGCCCGTATAGTAAATGACGTAGATTCCGGCGCCATCGAACGATTCCACAGGCGGAAGTGACACGGACGTCTTCGCTAGGAGAGCGTCCGCGACGCTGACACCAAGATTCCGCTTATCGAGCGGATTAAATGTCTCCTCACTCATCAGTTCTTGGATATTCCCACAGTCGATGAGTGCAGCAGTGTCCGAATGTCACCAGCCACTGCTTGACCCAGTTTCACCGGAACTGCGTTACCGAGCTGCCGCATGGACTCGGTCCACGAGCCCTTAAAGACATACTCATCTGGGAAGCTCTGGAGACGAGCGCTCTCTCACGGAAAAATATCGAACGCTCCCATCCGAGTGTGCCAACATATTTTCACCGCCAGGAACCCCATGCGCGCCCGCTTTGAGGGTCTTTGCCGGCTCGTCCATCGGGCTTCCTGTATGCCCTGGGTAAGATTTAGCGCCCGCCACAAGTTTATGATTAGAAACGCCTGACTTCTCCGCCTTTCCTGGCTCCGGCAAATCCGATATCGCGTCTCGGACAGTTCGCCAGGGCTTTTCATCGGGCCGTTCATTCAACGCTTTAAGACGATCCACTTTGAGTTGAAATCTCCCGGTAAGCATAGGCCGATTACGCTTAGCCACTTTATGGCGATCCCAATACTCACCGGAAACCCACTGCTCCCAGAGAAGGGCCTCTTGCGAATGAGTCGGGCGAGGGAATGACCAATCCAAGCCCAGGTCGTTTCGGAAGCCAACAAAGAACACCCGCTCCCGTCGCTGTAGCATGAGCGGACTGTCCCCTATAGGAATCTGCGCATGTTGCTAGAAAAAGTTAGCCCTCAATTACAGGACTGGATTGATCGCCCCATGCCTGGGAAAACCGTAACGGTGGGAAGCCGCTGATTCTCCGACAAGAAACGACCCGTGCCGCGTCCGCTGAGAACGCGCTGGGCAAGTGCGACGGCATCCTCTTGCGAGGTGCGCGTGTCCGGAATTCTCAGGATAGACCGCAAGCCGTACACCGAAGTGCCGGCACGCGCCTTTGCGACCGTCGACTAATTTTTAAAAATTCCGCTTCGGCCCTCGCAGTCCGCCTTTGTCAGCCCGATCCAGCCCTGCCCCTTGCAAGTGTTCTTGCCCGCGCAGGCGTGACCCGTGCCGCCGCATTCGCCCTGCCCCTTGCAGGAGTTGACTCCGTGACACTCGCCCGTCACGGCGGTCCCGACCGTGCCGGATTTTACCGCACAGCCCGCCGCCAGAGACAACGCGGCCAAAGCCGCGGCCGCCAAGCTCATCTTCCTTTCCATGCCGCCTCCCTAGAGTCTCGCCGACAGCGATAGGCCCACGAAAGGGGCCCCATTGCTCTTAAGCACCACGCCCGATGGCTCATAACGAAATGTCCGAGCCAACGCCCATCCGGCGGTTAACTCCGCCTCGAAGTCGCCGCGCATCCAGCGGGCGCCGCCGAGAATGCGCGTCGCGGAATACGACAGTGTCTGGCCATTCACCTCGGGCCGACTGCGGCGAGTTCCCAAGTCCTCGGCGACGCGGTATTGCCCTCCTGCCAACGAAAAGCCGGTGAAGACGTTCACGGTTTGACGCTCGCCCCAGAGCGCGCGGTATTCCACGCGCGGCTCGGGCAGCAGCAGGCTCAGGTTCCAGCGCGGCGTCAGGCGCCACGCTGCTCCGCCGAAAGGCAGGATCTTGGCCTTGCGGAAAGGATCGATCGATAAGCCTCCCAATATGCGCAGGCCGGGCCGCAAAAGGCGATGATACTGCACCGCGACCGGCACATTGGCCGCGCGCCCGCTCAAGCGCTCGTCGCCGTAAAGGCCCGGCGCGGCGTCCACGAAGACCCATGACTTCCTGTCGATGAGCCACTCCACGCCGAGACGTGCCGCGACGCCCTGTAGACGCTCGGGCAACGGCGAGGGCGAACGAGACAGGCCGATGTTTTCAAATGACGCGCCGACCAGGACGTAGACTTTATCGGAGGCCCGCATGCGCCTCCGCAGGGACTGCTCCATGGACCAGACGCCGAGGTCGCCTAAATTGCGCCCGGCTTCAGACACCGACCTGAATCCGGATGTTTCGACGCGCGACAATGCCTGCCATTTCCAGGGTTCCTGCGCAGGAGCAGGGGCGGCGGAGCAAAGCACGGCGGCAAGCAGGGCGCAGCGCATGGGCCTTCCTCTGAAAGGCATGGGAAGAACAGTATTATATCAAACTACCAGGCGCGTACAAAGCTATCCGACCGCGTTGCGAACCTGCACGATGGTCATGCGGCAGGAGGAGGGCTCCGCGCTGAGCGATGATTCCATCGATCTGCCGACGCGCGAGGGCCAGCACATTCGCCAGGATATTTCGGTCACTTATAACACCTCCGAGGATAAAGCCGCGCACGTCTTCCACTCCTTTCGCGGCGCGCCGGTTGAGGACATCGAGAATACCTTCATCCGGCGCACGATCATCACGGTGGCGCAGAACGCGGCCGGCCAGATGTCGTTGTCGGAAATAATCTCTGCCAAGCGAGGCGAACTCCAGATGGCCATCACGAAGAATCTTGATGGCGAGATGAATAAAATGGGCTTTGTTCTCGACAAGGTCAACTTGGGCGCCAGTCACCTGCCTCCCGCCATCGAAAACCAAATGCAGCAGAAAATGGCCGCTCAGCAACAGGCGCAACAAGCCGATTATGAACTTCAAAAGCAGGAAACCCTCGCCAAGGCCGCCGTGGCCCAGGCGGAAGGCGAGGCCAAGTCCATCCTCGTGCGCGCAAAAGCGCAGGCCGAGTCAAACCGCCTGCTTCAATCGTCTTTGACTCCGACGCTCGTGAATTACCGCGCCGTGGATAAGTGGAATGGGCAACTGCCTCAAGTGACAAGCGGCGCAACGCCGTTCATCGACCTAAAAAGGCCGTAAGGAAGCGTAATCTTCCTTAGCATTTTCCGTAAGAATCGATCTGCTCGAGAAGTTCCTTCTTGGAGTTGAAAACAAAAAATGACGCCGTCTCACCGGCGGTGACGGCGGCTTCTTTGCCGGCATAGGCGGCATCCACTGCCTCGGGCTGTTTCTCAAAGTCGCCGAGCCAGCGCAAGCCCCCATTCTTCTCGCCGCGCGCCGCGCGAAACCACTTCAGCTCGATCGGATGCGCGGCAAACAGCGCTGCAACAGCGGGCGCAGGGACATAAGGGCTGTGCTTCTTGAGCCAGCGCACAACGAGCGCCGCGAAGAACAGAGGCAGAACAACCCAGTAAATGAGGGGGAAAAACATGTCGCTATTGATTCATCGCAAGCCCAATTCCAGCCTAAATACTTTCCTGTTCTCGATGCAGGGCAGCGAGCATATCCTCGACCCGGGTGAACTTCTCGCGAATTTTACCGGCCTTGGCGCCGTTGGCCTTTTCTAAAATATCGAGCTTCTGCCAGTCAGCAAAGCTTAGCGGGCATGCTTTTTTCACGGCGAGAAGGGTCAAGGTCGCCGCCATTGAGGCAGCAGCGGCAGCAACCGGCAAGCTGCCCGCTGTGAAGTCGGCAAGCAAAGCCGCGACGGTGGCGACGGAATCCGCCCGATTGGTTCCAATGAGGCCGGAAGGGCCGCGCTTGGCCCAGCCAACCACGTACTGGCCGGGCACAACCGGCATGCCGGGTGCGGCGACAACGCGTCCGCTTTCGTGCGGAATATGGCCGGACTTTTCATCGAAGGGAACGCCCGGCAGCGGAATGCCGCGATAGCCGACCGAACGGAGCACGAGCCCGACCTTGATCGTCTCAAAGACACCGGTGCCGACGGCCTTCACCCCGCCGTTTCCGTCGCTGATGAGCGTATTCTTTTCAAAGCGCAGAGAGCGCACGCGTCCGTTCTCACCGAGGATCTCCACCGGCGAGGCTCGGAAACGCAGGCGGACCTTGCGTTCTTTTGTCCCCTCGCCTTTTTGGGCGCGCTCTTGAACGTACTCGGTCTTTTTCTTAGAAGCCGGGTTGGAGAGCTCGGCGCGAGAAACCTCATCGACCGCCGCCGAAGCGGGATCGACGACAAGGTCTGCCGCCGTCAACGCGCCGACTTCCGAAATCTCCGCCGGCGAGTACGCGGCTTCCACCGGTCCACGCCGACCCAGAAGCCAGATGGTTTTTATAGCGCTCTTGCGCAACGCGGCTAAGGCATAGGCCGCGATGTCTGTCGAAGCGAGGTCCGCGGCGTCACACGCAAGAAGACGGGTTACGTCCATCGCCACATTGCCGACGCCGACGACAGCGACAGCGTCCACGCTGAGGTCGAACGCGCGGTCGCGGTGGTCGGGGTGCCCGTTATACCAGCCGACGAATTCCGTGGCCGAGTGCGAACCAGCAAGGTCCTCGCCTGGAATGCCCATGCGTCTGTCGCTCTCGCATCCGACGGCATAAATCACCGCGTCGTAGCGCGCCGTCAATTCCTTCACGCTGATGTCATGCCCAAGCCGGATCGCGCCGAAGAAACGCAGGCGTGGATCTAAGGCTGTGCGCTCGTAAACTGCAATGACCGACTTGATCTTTTGATGATCCGGCGCCACGCCGCCGCGGACGAGGCCGTAAGGCGTCGGCAGGCGATCGAACAAGTCCACCCGCACGCTGAGACCCTGAGCCTTGAGCAGGGCTTCAGCGGCGTAAAACCCTGAAGGGCCGGCACCGGCGATGGCGACAGCGAGGGGACGCTGCGGCGTGCCGAGTTCAGACATCGCAGTTATTCTCGCACCGACTCTGAGATTACAAAGTTAGGGGGGCAATGCGGAATATTCAGCCTGCTGCTGCAGGAATTCCTTCCGCGAGAACGACAAAGGCGATTGCGTGGTCGCGGCCGTGCGCGAGCGACAGCTTAAGGCCAGGAACGGTTTTGCCCCGAATCTGCACCGCCGGGCGGCCGTCCTTGCCGCGGATGACAGAGATCGCGGTGAGCGGCGTCTGTGCTTTGCCGAGGGCCTTGTAGACGGCCTCTTTGGCGGCAAAGCGCACGGCGAAGTGCGGCCAGGGATTTTTCTTCTCCTGACAGTAGGCGATCTCATCAGCGGAGAAAACGCGCGCTAAAAATTTACCATTGCGGCGCGCGAGAGACTTCACGCGCGAGATTTCAACGAGATCAACCCCGAGTTCCATCTTACTCGACAGTGACGCTTTTAGCCAGATTGCGCGGACAATCGACATCGCAGCCGCGCAAGTCCGCGATATGATAGGCCAGGATCTGAAGCGGGATGATGTTCACGATCGGCGACAGGATTTCAGGGACCGGAGGCAGGCGCAGAACGGCCGCGCAGTCACGAAACTCGCCGACGCCTTCCGTGGCGAGGACGATGACCTGAGCGCCGCGCGCTTGGACCTCGGCGAGGCTCGAGAGGGTCTTTTCCAAGACGCGCGACTTGGTGGCGATCACGACAACCGGCATTTGAGAATCGATCAGCGCGATCGGCCCGTGCTTGAGTTCGCCGGCGGCATATCCCTCAGCATGGATATAGGAGATCTCCTTGAGCTTGAGCGCGGCCTCAAGGGCTATCGGATAATTCACATAGCGGCCGATAAAGAGGAAGTGCTCTTTCTGCGCGAACTGCCGCGCGACGGCGAGAATCTGCGGGTCAAGCTTGAGCGCCGCGCGGATCCAGCCGGGGATTTTCACAAGATCGTCAACAAACGCGCGGCCCTGCGCTTCGGTCATAGCGCCTCGGCCGATGGCCGCGTGCAAAGCGACGACCGCCATCGCGGTCATTTGGCCGATGAACGCTTTCGTGGAAGCGACGCCGAGCTCAGGGCCACAGTGCGTATGAAGGGTCCAGTCGGCTGAGCGCGTGAGCGCTGAGCCGACCGTATTGCAGAGAGCGAGAACCCGGGCGCCCTTAGCCTTGGCGATCTTGACTGCGGCCAATGTGTCCGCCGTCTCGCCGGACTGACTGACGGCAATGACGAGGTCCTCAGGGCCGAGCGTCGTCTCGCGATACCGGAACTCGGACGCGGTCTCCACTCGCGTCGGGATACCAAGGATGGTTTCAAACCAATATTGCCCGACGAGGCAGGAGTGATAGGCGGTGCCGCAGGCGATCATTTGAACGGAGCGGGCGTTCTTGAAAATATCGGCGTTCATGCCGCAATCACGCTCGAGAACGCCCTTAAGAGGAAACAGGCGCCCGCGCATCGTGTCTTCGCAGGACGCGGGCTGGTCGTAAATTTCCTTGAGCATGAAATGCCGGTAGCCGTCCTTCTCCGCCGTCGCGCGATCCCAGGTGATATTGATCGGCAACTTTTCAATCTTCTTTCCCTCAATGTTGAAAAAAGCGGCGCCGGTCTTCTTGAGAACCGCCATCTCGCCGTCCTCGAGAAACACGGCTGTGCGCGTGTAGGCGAGAAATGCGGGAACGTCGGAGCCAAGAAAGGTTTCCCCTTTGCCCAATCCAATGATCAACGGCGAAGCGGTCTTCGCGGCGACAATCACGCCGGGCGCCTGCGACCAGAGAACAGCGATGGCATAGGCGCCGCGAACATCCGCGAGCGCTAGACGGACAGCTTTGAATAAAAGTTTCTCTTGGAGCTCTTCCTGGGAAACAGCGCCTGGCGGCGCAAGCAGCTTCAGCTTCTCGGCGACGAGATGCGCCAGAACCTCCGTGTCGGTCTCAGACTCGAACTGAGCGCCGGCGGCGACCAGACGATCCTTGATCTCCGCATGATTCTCAATAATGCCGTTATGGATGACCGCGACAGAGCCGGTCGGGTCGGTATGAGGGTGCGAGTTTGCCTCGCTGGGCTTGCCGTGCGTGGCCCACCGCGTGTGGCCGATAGCCGTGCAGCCTGAGAGCGGACGGTGCGCTAAAATATTCTCAAGATTGATGAGCTTGCCTTGCGCGCGGCGCCGCGCAATGACGCCATCGACGATCGAAGCTAAGCCGGAGGAGTCATAGCCTCTATATTCCAGGCGCCTGAGACCCTCCATAAGCAGGGGAACGGCCGGCTGGGGCCCGACATAGCCGACTATGCCGCACATAGATTAGACCTGAACCACGCAGGCACAGGAGGAAGATATCTTCTGAGCGCAGCGCCGCACTTTAGTCGATGGCTCGCCGCATCTCGGAGACAGCGCTCTTGAGGCCCACGAACACCGACCGCGCGATGATCGAGAAGCCGATGTTGAGTGCGGACACGTGCGGAATACGCGCGACAGCCGCGACATTGTGGTAGTCGAGGCCGTGGCCCGCATGGACGACGATGCCCATTTCCCAGGCCATGTACGCGGCAAGCTCAAGACGCTCCAGCTCGATTTTTTGTTTGGGCTTGGAGCGCGTCTTCGCGTAGTCGCTGGTATCAAGCTCGATGATGTCAGCGCCCATGTTGCGTGCGGCTCTGACGGCGGGGGCTTCGGGGGCGACAAAAAGACTGACCTCAACGCCTGATTTTTTAAGGCGAGCGACGGCCTTGGCAATATTTTTTCCGGAATGGACCAGGTCAAGGCCGCCTTCGGTTGAAACCTCGCCGGGGCGCTCAGGGACGAGGCACGCCGAAGTCGGGCGAGCCTTCAGCGCCGCGGAAATAATCTCCGGGTCAACGCTCAGTTCCACATGCGTCTCGCCCTTAAGACGGCAAAGCTTGACAATGTCCGAGTTCTGCATGTGACGGCGGTCGCAACGGAGATGACAGACGATAATATCCGCGCCGGATTGGCGGGCGATCTGCGCCGCCTGCACGGGATCGGGATCTATATCAAGCCGCGCCTGGCGCAACGTTGCGATATGATCAATATTAACACCCAGCTTCAGCCTCTGATCCGTATTCATCCGTTTTTCTCCTGATACTCGGCCGTCTCCGTCAAATAAATTCCGGCAATCGAGTCAGCGATGCTCCGGTTTTCGCCGACCTTCGGCCCCTCGACAAGAATGCGCAGGACCGGCTCGGTGCCTGAATAGCGCACAAACACGCGCCCGCGGCCCTCGAGACGCTCGGCTGCGGAAGCGATCGCAAGCGTCGTGCGGTTGAGCGACGCGATCCGCGGCTTGCCTGTCACTCGAATCGCCTTGAGCTCCTGCGGCGTTGATTGATAGAGGCGCCCGAGCGCGCTCAACGGCTGACCCGACTCGCGCCAGGCGGCGAAAGTTTGCAGGCCGGTCAGCATTCCATCGCCGGTCGGCGAAAAATCTCGAAACACGATGTGCCCGGAGTTCTCGCCGCCGAGACTTAAGCCTTCCTTCTCGATGGCCGCAGTCACATGACGGTCGCCGACCGGGGTCATGACCGCATCGACGCCGAGTTCTTGCAGATAGGTCTTGAGACCATAGTTCGACATCACGGTGACAGCGACCTTGCCGCCCTTAAGCGCGCCGCGCCGAAGCAGGCGCGCCGCCGCCACCGCGATCAGCGCGTCTCCGTCGAGAATAGAGCCATTCTCATCACAGATCAAAGCGCGATCGGCGTCTCCGTCCAAGGCGAGGCCGGCATGCGCATGGCGACGCTTCACCTCGCGCGATAACGCTTCAGTCGCGGTCGCGCCGCAACCCGCATTGATGTTCCGGCCATTGGGCGAAACGCCAATGGCGAAGACCGTAGCCCCGAGGTCTTGGAGCAGCTTCGGCGCGAACGCCGCCGCCGCGCCGTTGGCGCAGTCCACGACGATGCGTGTTCCATCGAGGTCAAGCATGGCTGGGAATGCGCTCTTAAGAAAATCCCTGTAGAGAGCGCCGCTCTCGGGGGCGGCGAGCATCGGTCTCAAGAGCGGCCGCCGTCGTTTCGGCGAGGGAAGGGCCATTCGCCGCTCGATCTCAAGCTCAAGCTCAAGCGACATCTTGAAGCCCGCGCCGTCGAAGAACTTGATGCCGTTGTACTCCGCCGGATTATGACTCGCCGAGATTTCAACGCCGGCGAAACAACCAAGACGCGGTGCCAGATAGGACACGGCGGGTGTTGGAATCACGCCGAGATCAATCGTGCGCACGCCTGCGGCGGAGAAGCCCGCGTTGATAGAACGCAACAAGGACGGTCCGGAAAAACGCGTGTCGCGGCCGACGGCTATGAGCGGAGCATGGCCGTTGATCTTGACACCCTGGCGCTCGAGAAGCGCGCGAGCTCCATGATAGGCGAGGAGGCGCACGGCTTCGGGCTTGAGTGCGTTTTGTCCGGGAATGCCGCGCACGCCGTCGGTGCCGAAGAGTCGCTCGCTCATTGCGCCCCGGAAACGGCGCGCAAGGTCTCAATGACGCGACGCGTCTCAAGAACATCGTGAACGCGCAGCGCTGCTATGCCGTTCCAAAAGGCCCAGGAGACCACGGCTAAGGATCCCGCCAGGCGATCCTGAGCGCCCGTGTCGGCAGTAATGCTCGAAAACATCGACTTGCGGGAGACCCCGAGAAGAACCGGCGCCAGAGATGACAACTCGCCCGCTCGACGAATCAGCGACAGATTATGGGCGATGGTTTTACCGAAGCCGATGCCGGGATCCACCCAGGATTGGTCTTCACGGCCTCCGGCCGCGATAAATGAATTGAGGCGCTCGCGCAGGAAGAAGGAGACCTCGGAGAAACAGTCTTCATAGCGCGGTTTATCCTGCATTGTTTTAGTCGATAAGCCGGACATGTGCATCAAAATCACCCGCTCTGCGCGCAACGCGACCTGGAGCATATCAGGGTCCGCGCGCAGCGCGGAAACATCGTTAAGAATTACAGCGCCCTCATCGAGTGCCTCGGCCGCTATCGCGGCCTTGGTGGTGTCTATGGATATTTTAACATTGACCTGTTTGGCCACGGCCCGTATCACCGGGATCACGCGTTTGCGCTCGACATCCACGGACACGGGAGAGGATCCTGGACGGGTGGATTGGCCGCCAAAATCAAGGATATCGGCGCCTTCCTCGACAAGACGCAGCGCGCGTTCAACCGCTTGCGCCTCGGTCCCCGCGCGGCTTGCCTCGTAAAATGAGTCGGGGGTGCAGTTGACGATACCCATGATCAATGGGCCCGCGGATCGTCCCGTGAGCGCGTCCAGAACTCGCGCCGAGGCGGTCTCTGTCTGGGGAGTCATTGATCTTTAGGCCTGGGCGGTGGCTAGAATGCTGTCGATGTCGTCGCCGTTGAGCACTTCGCGATCAAAGAGAGACTGCGCCAGCCGGTCGAGAGCTTTTTTATTGCTCGCAAGAATGGCCCGCGCCTTGATCTGCGCCTCAAGAACGAGGCGCTTGACCTCTTCATCGACAAGCTGCATCGTGCGCTCCGAGAAAGCCCCGCCCTTGTGCAGGTCGCGGCCCATGAACATCTCATGGTCCGGCTTTTTCAGCGAGAGCGGCCCGACGACGTCGCTCATGCCGAACTCGGTGACCATGCGCGTGGCATAGGCCGTGGCCTTGGAGAGGTCATCTGCGGCGCCGGTCGTGATCTCATTGAATGTGAGTTCCTCGGCGGCGCGTCCACCAAGCAGAATCGCGAGACGGTTGGTGATGTCCCCCCGTGAAGTTAAATATTTATCTTCCAATGGCAATTGAAGCGTGTAGCCAAGCGCAAAGCCCCGCGATAGGATTGAGACCTTGTGCACGGGATCGGTGCCCGGGAGCATCTTCGCCACAATCGTATGGCCGCATTCATGGTAGGAGACGATCTTCTTCTCGCGCTCGGACATGATATTGGAGCGCTTCTGCGGGCCCGCCATGACGCGCTCGATGGCCTCTTCAAGATCAGAGAGATCGACGAGGTCCTTATTTTTGCGCGCGGCAAGCAAAGCGCCCTCATTGATGACATTGGCAAGATCCGCCCCGGTAAATCCAGGCGTGCGCCGCGCGACAACCGCGAGATCGGTGTCCGGCGCGATCTTGACGATGGCCGCGTGCACCTTGAGGATCGCCTCGCGGCCTCGGCAATCCGGCACGGGCACGTTGATCTGCCGGTCGAAGCGTCCGGGGCGCAGGAGTGCTGCGTCGATCACATCCGGGCGGTTCGTCGCGGCGATGAGGATGATGCCCTGGTTTTGCTCAAAGCCGTCGAGTTCGATCAGCAACTGGTTGAGCGTCTGCTCTCGCTCATCGTGGCCCCCGCCGATGCCGGCGAAGCGCGCACGGCCGACCGCGTCGAGCTCATCGATAAAGATAACGGCAGGAGTCGCCTTCTTCGCTTGATCGAAAAGATCGCGCACGCGCGAGGCGCCGACACCGACGAACATCTCGACGAATTCAGACGCGGACGCGGAGAAAAACGGCACGCCCGCCTCTCCGGCGACCGCGCGGGCCAGCAGGGTTTTCCCGGTCCCAGGGGGGCCGAATAGGAGCACGCCGCGCGGCATCTTGCCTCCAAGCTTGGAGAATTTTTCAGGAGTCTTTAGGAAGTCAACGACCTCACTCAGTTCCTCCTTGGACTCTTCACAGCCTGCGACATCGGCAAAAGTGGTCTTCTTCTTTTTCTCATCAACCATCTTGGCCTTTGAGCGGCCGAATGAAAGCGCCTGCTTGCCGCCGACCTGGACTTGACGAATCACGAAAAACCACCACAATAAGAAAAACAGCACGATGCCGCCCAGATTAAAGGCGAAAGCATATAGACCGCTACGGTCGCGTTCTCCTTGGAAGTTCGCCACCTTATGCGTCTCAAGATCCTCGACGAGCTTCGGATCAATCAAGGGCAATGTGCGAAAATGCCGAGTCGCGCCTTTTATGTCGCGATAGTCGCCGCTAATGAGGTCGGGGCGCATTCTCACCATGAGGATCGCGCCGGCGCGCAGGCGCGCCTTGAACTCGGAATATGGGATTTCGGTTTCGAGGGGAACGCTCTTGACGCCGTTGAATAAAGCCAGGAGGAGCACGAAGCCCAACCCCCAGATCACGAGCTGCTTTAAATTTTTACTCTCCATTAATCTATCCTCAGCGTTCCCACATAAGGCAATTGCCGATAGCGCTCGTTGTAGTCCAGGCCGAAACCGACGACAAACTCATCGGGGATCTTAAATCCCACGTATTTTGGCTGGAAAGGCGTTTTGCGACATTCGGTTTTGTCCAGCAAGGCGCACACCTCAAGAGAACTCGGCCGATGCGCCCGCAGGATCTCGGTCAAGACCGTCAAAGTCAGTCCAGTATCTACGATATCCTCGACCAGCAACAAGTCCTTGCCTTCAGGGCTATGACGCAGGTCGAGCAAGGTCCGCACGGCGCCGGTCGAGGTTTTACCCTCATATGAAGAAACGGCGATGAAGTCGGTTTCCACGTCCACCCCGGGCCCCAGACTGCGCAGGAGGTCCGCTAAAAATATAACGCTCCCCTTCAGAACTCCCACGATCAATAGTCGTTTGCCCTCATAGTCGCGCGTGATTTGCGCGCCAAGCTCCTCGATGCGGGCCGAGAGCGATGTTTCATCGAGCAAAACCCTGCTGAGGGCGGGATGTATGGAGGCATGAGAGGGCATTGAAGGTACATGCTACCTTTTCGGGTCTCTCCGTATCAATGCTGCCGACAAGCACGCCATTTCCTATACTCTCCGTCTCATGTCTAAGCCAAAAATCATCGTCGTCATGCCCGCCTACAACGCGGGAAAGACTCTTGAACGCACGGTTCGGGACATTCCCGCCGGCGCGGTGGATGAGATCATCGTAGTGGACGACTGCTCTCAGGATGCAACAGCGGCGGTGGCGAGCCGGCTTGGCCTGACCGTCATCAAGCACCAGACCAATAAGGGCTATGGCGGCAACCAGAAAACCTGCTACCGTGCGGCGCTTGATCGCGGCGCCGACATCGTGGTCATGGTCCACCCTGATTACCAATACGACGCGCGCCTCGTGCCGATCATGGCGGACCTCGTCAGCAATAATATCTGCGACATGGTCTGCGGAAACCGCATCCGCACACGCCGGGAAGCTCTCGACGGCGGCATGCCGGTCTACAAGTACATCTTCAACCGTCTGCTGACAATGTTAGAAAACTTCGTCACCGGACAGAATTTGGGCGAGTGGCATTCAGGTCTGCGCGCCTACTCGCGCAAATGCCTTGAAACCGTTCCCTGGGAAGGCAACTCCGACGATTTCGTCTTCGACCAGCAGTTCCTCATTTCAGCCGCCTACCTCAAGCAACGCCTGGGTGACGTGCCCGTCGCCGCGCGTTATTTCCCGGAAGCCTCGTCGATCAATTTTGCGCGCTCCTGCGAGTATGGCCTTGCCACGCTGTGGTACCTGGGGCAGTCCGTTCTGCAACGTCTAGGAATCGCGCGCTTCGCCATGTTCGATCAGAAATCAGGGACATGAACGCAGCGGCCGTCTTCGCGTTGCTGACGGCTGTGCTGGGCGCGTTGTCGGCGGCCGACTCTCTGTGGGTGGCTCTTCGTCCGGGCTGCGTGCCCTTCGTGCTCCTCGTGTTGACGACCTTGCTCGCCACAGGATCTGGCCGCGTTCTTATTGGAAAATTAGGCCTATCCGATATGAGCGAGTCGCAGAAGACCCTGGCTGGCGCTACCGTGGGCCTGGGCCTGCTCTCTTTCGGAGGATTCTTTCTGGGAGTATTGGGCCTATTCCAGCCGTGGGCGGCTTCGGCCTATCTTGCGACACTCTGGGTCATCGGCTATGTGGAGCTCAAGCCGGCTCTGCAATCACTAGCGCCCGATCAAAATCTTCTTCGAGAGAGGCCGATTTCGGCCATAGCCGTCGCCCTCCCCTTGCTCGCCGCTCTATGGATGTGCCTCGTGCCCCCGCATCAGTACGACTCGCTGGTTTATCATTTGGCGTTGCCTCAGGCTTACCTGCGCGCAGGACGACTATTCGCCCCGGCCGGCATCGTCTACGCTCATTTCCCGCAGAACGGCGAGATGCTTTTTTCCCTGGCGCTCTTGCTTGGATCCGACATTCTGGCGCAGATGTATATGTGGCTTTCAACGGCGCTGTCGATTTGGTGGGTGTTTGCGCTCGGGCGCCGCGAGGCGCCGATGAGCGCTATCGCCATTGCCGCGATCTTCATCGCGACACATTCGGCGGTGCTTCTGCTGTCCTCGACAACCTACGTCGAGCCGCTGGTCATGCTCTGGATTACCGCGGCAGCTCTCGCCTTCGAGCGCTGGCGTCAATTGTCGCCGGAAGGAGGCAAGCCGCACGGCTGGCTCATTCTTTCGGCGGTCTTCGTTGGTCTTGCCCTCGGCACGAAGTACTACGCAGGCATAGGAGCGGGCGCTCTTGGCCTGCGTTTGCTCTCGATGCTCCTGCGCGACCGGCGCAAGGAGCGCGTGAGGGACTTAGCGCTGTTCACTCTGATCATCAGCGCGTTGTTTGCGCCATGGTTGATCAAGAACTGGGTGTGCGTGCGCAACCCCGTGTTTCCGTTCCTTTATAGGTGGTTCGCGAACACCGGCACCGGCTGGAACGCGGATCTCGCTGCGGGCTATTTCAGCGTATTGACCGAGTACGGCCACGTTGGCGGCTTCTTCCACAGCCTCATCTCCCTGCCGATCTTATTGCTGCGCAATCCCTTGCGTTTTGGCGGGGGCATGGATGTCCTGGGCGATCTCGGCTGGGACATTGTGCTGTGGCTTCTGCCGCTTGGCGCCTGGGCGGCGGCAAAAAACAAAGTCCTCCGCGGTCTTCTTCTTTTTTGTTTCCTATGGGGCGCAGCGTGGTTTGCAAGCGGCGTCGTTTTGCGCTTTTTGACCGTGCTGGTGCCTCTCCTCGCTCTCTTGGGCGCTTGCGGCCTGGTCTCGCTGTGGAGTTGGCTCAACGACTGGACCCGCATCGTCATCGGAGGCGCGCTTGCGATCATGACGCTTGCCCACCTTTTCCTGTTCGTCTTCGTCCATGCAACTTTCGGTTCCGGCGCGACGGCCTTAGGGCTCGAAACCCGGGAGGAGTTTCTGACGCGCCGCCTCGACTACTATGCCTGCGCGGAGTGGCTGCGGGTCAACGCCGCTGAGAATGATAAAATTCTCGTTGTTGGCGAACAGCGCGGCTACTATCTGACGGCCGATCATCTCCCCAGCACCGTGCACATGCCCAACCTCTTCATCCGCCGCGCCAACGAGTCCGCTTCGACTGAAACTTTCTTGGCTTCTCTGCGCGCTGATGGATTTACGCGCGTGCTGATCGTTCCGCGCGAGGCCGCGCGTTTGGGCGCCAGCCTCGGCTCACTGACGCCCGCCGGAGCCGGAAAATGGAAAGGCCTTGAGAACACGCTCAAGACGGAATTCACAGGAAGAGGCTGCGTGGTGGCGCACCTATGACCAAGACTACTCAAGGAAATAGCCGCGTCCATAGCCGGGGAAGGCGACCATGAAGAGCGACCTCCTCACGCTTGCCGCCTCTTTCCTCTGCGCGGTCGTCGTTTCCTTTCTGATGACCCCGCTCGTGCGGCTTATTTCTTTGTATTGGGGTATTCTTGATGCGCCGAACTCGGCAA
This sequence comes from uncultured Elusimicrobia bacterium, assembly GCA_964529095.1. GTDB lineage: Bacteria > Elusimicrobiota > Elusimicrobia > UBA1565 > UBA9628 > GWA2-66-18. The sequence continues at coordinate 17,911 of CAZGVK010000096.1, read as the reverse complement.
TCAAAACCCACAAAAGTCCGACCCCTGTGTTTGGCGGCATTGCCATTTATCTCGGCTTCATGTCGACGATGCTCTTGCTGCGCATGACGACAAGCTTCCCAACCGGAACCTTGTACAACCTGCGCGCGCTGATGCTCGGCGGGTCTTTGGTCTTTATGCTGGGCCTCATCGACGACTTAAAACGGCCCGACGGCGTGGACTACAAGCCCAAATTCGTCGTGCAGATTCTCGCCGTCGTTGTGCTCATGCTATTCGGCTTGCGCATGCGTTTTATCGATCCTCCCTATGTTGCGTGTTTCGTGACCCTCGTCTGGGTCGTGGGTGTGACAAATGCCTTCAACATCGTGGACATCATGGATGGCCTGTCCGCAAGTCAAGCGGCAGTGGCGGCGCTCGGATTTCTGCTCATCTCCTTGCCGTCAGAAGAGCTCTATGTCAATTTTTCTTCCGCCGCCCTGGCCGGAGCGGTTCTCGGTTTTCTGCCTTGGAACTTATCGGATAAGCGAAAAATTTTCATGGGCGACTCTGGAAGCTTATTTATAGGCTTCCTGCTTGCGGGCATCTCTCTCGGGGCGCGCTACACCGACGTCAACGACGCCGGCGTCTTTGCGCCCTTGCTGATCCTGTTCGTGCCGGCTTTTGACACTTTTTTCGTGAGTCTCCTGCGCCTGAACCAAGGGAAATCTCCGTTTCTTGGTTCCCGGGATCACTTTGCGCTACGCCTCGAGAAGATGGGCTTCTCGCGCGGGAAGGTCGTGTCGATGGCGACCGCAGCCGCAGGCTTTCTGGGCTTCTGCGCGTTTCTGGTGACCCAACTGCCGCTCAAGAGCGCAATTGCCGTCTATAGCCTCGTGGCGGTCCTGGTCGCATGGGTCGGGCGCCGCATGGCGCTCGTCGAGATGAAATGAAGGTCGACGTCCTTATTCTCGGCGGCGGGCTTGCCGGTCTCTCAGCCGCGCACCACCTCAGCGGGCAGGGCATTAAAAGCCGCCTGGTCGTCGAGGCAAAATCCCGCGTCGGCGGTACCGCGGGTTCAGTGACGACGAACGGCTTTACCTTTGACTACACCGGGCATCTGTTGCACCTGCATGATCCTTATGGAAAATCTCTGATTCTGGACCTGCTTAAAGACAATCTCACAATACATGAGCGCAAAGCTTGGATATATTCTTCAGGCGCATTCACCCGCTATCCATTCCAGGCCAACACCAAAGGCCTGCCGCCTGCGACCATCGCTGAGTGCGTCGCGGGCTTTCTTGAGACCATCCACCGGCCACGCGCGCTCCCGCGTTCGCCTGATTTCCTCTCATGGAGCTATGCCACGTTCGGCGCGGGCATCACGCGCTGCTTCATGCGCCCCTACAACGAGAAACTATGGTGCACGCCTCTCTCGAAGATGACGACCGAGTGGCAAGGCCGCTTCGTGCCGAAGCCATCTGCCTCCGAGGTCGTGTATGGGGCGCTCGCTGAGAACAATACGCAGTTCGGCTATAATGCGACCTTCCGCTATCCGCTGCGCGGCGGCATCCAATCGTTGCCCCAAGCTCTCGCCGGACGCCTGGAGCCGGGAGTCGTGAGAACAGACAGCCCTGTTATCGCCGTCAACCTCCTTGACAAAGTGGCGAGGATAAAGGGTCTCGGCCAAGTCTCTTACGAGCGGCTTGTAAACACCTTGCCGTTGAACATCTTTCTCGATCTGGCAACGCCGTTGCCGAACGCGGTAAAGGAAGCGCGCAAAGCTCTTCGCTGGAACACGGTTTGGAATCTTAACCTCGGGATCGACCGCCCGGCGCCGTCCGATAAACACTGGATTTATTATCCCGAGAAGCGCTTTCCATTTTATCGCGTCGGGTACTCGAGCAACTTTTCACCGCATCTTGCGCCCGAAGGCCACGCCGCAATTTACATCGAGGCGGCCCGTCCCGGCGGCGCGCGCGTCGATCGAGACAAACTTGAGTTGGCCATGATCCGCGGCCTCCGCGAAGCGGGTCTTCTGCGTCGCAGCGATGAGATTTTGACTAAAATCTGGATGCCGGTTCCGGTAGGCTACGTCGTTTACGATCGAGCGCGCACTCCCGCCGTTAAAACCATCTTCCGCCATTTCCGAACGCTCGGCATCGAGTCCATCGGCCGCTACGGCGCCTGGAAGTATTCGTTCATGGAAGAGACCATCCTCGACGGCAAGCGCTGTGCCGAGCGCCTGGCCGGCGTCGTTCAGGCGCAGTCGCCAAGCGCCGACATCTTGCTGAGGGCCCTTAAATGATAAAACTTGACCGCGCGATCTGCATCTTCGACTTGGAGGCCACCGGCACCAACGTTCTCGAAGACCGCATTGTGGATATTTGCATCCTGCGCCGTGAGCCTGACGGCGCTGAAACCGTATTGTCCTCGCTTATTAACCCTGGAATTCCGATTCCACCGGAGGCTGCGGCGATCCATCATATCACCGACGCGATGGTCCAAGACCAGCCGCGTCTGTCCGACTTGGCGCCGAAAATACTGGGAATATTCAAGGATGCCGACCTCGCCGGCTTCAACGCGGCCAAGTATGACATCCCTCTGCTCACCGTGGAGTTTAAGCGTTTCGGAACAGATTGGCCTGAGCCCGGCGCGAAGATCGTGGACGCCTTCACGATCTTCGCGCGCAAGGAGCGTCGAGACCTTACTGCCGCCTATAAGTTCTACTGCGGCAAGGACTTGCCTGGCGCCCACCGCGCGGAAGCCGATGTTCGGGCAACCGTCGATATTCTTTGGGCGCAGGCCGAGCGTTACCCCGACCTGCCCAGCGACGTGCCCGGCCTTGATGCGTGGTGCGGCAAGATTGATCCGCGCCGCGTGGACGCCGACGGGAAGTTCGTCTGGAAGAATGATGAGCCCGCTTTTGGTTTCGGCAATAAGCACAAAGGTAAAACCTTGCGCGAGGTCGTCCGCGCCGATCGGGGCTATATCTCCTGGATGATCGAAAAGGGCGCCTTCAGCCCGGACGTGGTGCGCATCTGCCGCGAAGCTTTAGACGGGATATTCCCGGAGAAGAAAAGTTAGATGATAAAAAAACGAGCGGCCGTTGTTCTTCTCTCCGGCGGCCTGGACTCGACGACGGCTCTCTACTGGGCAAAAAAGAAAGGCTATGCCGCAATTGCGCTGTCCATCCTCTATGGACAACGCCACGTTCGCGAACTCGCCGCAGCCCGCGCCGTGGCTCAAGCGGCGAAAGTGAAAATCCACGAAGTGTCGTTGTCGTTGCCCTGGTTGATGAAATCATCGTTGACCAATAAATCTCTTCGCTTGCCCGACATCCCCTTGTCAAAAATAGGTCGCGGGGGGGTGCCCTCAACGTATGTCCCCGGACGTAATACCATCTTTTTATCGTTAGCCGTTTCTCTGGCGGATGCCGTCGGCGCTGAAGCCGTCGTCATCGGGGCCAACGCGTTGGATTATTCCGGCTATCCTGATTGCCGGCCGCCGTTTCTAAGCGCTTTTTTAAAGGTATTCAAGCTTGGCACCAAGCAGGGCATCGAAGGCAAGCCCCTCGCGCTACTCGCCCCGCTGTTGCGTTTAGACAAGAAAGGCATCGTTCTCTTGGCCGCCAAGGTACAAGCGCCTCTGCGTCTCACTTGGTCCTGCTACGCCGGCAATGCCCGCCAGTGCGGACGTTGCGACTCCTGCAAGCTGCGCGCTAAGGGATTTTTTGAGGCCGGTCTCCTGGACCCTGCGGCTTGAGCCAAACGCTCAGGCTCTCCACGGCGACCCACGCGCGAGTCGTCGAGATATTTTCTTCTCTACAGGGAGAGGGCCCGCGCCTGGGCGAACGACAGATATTCGTGCGCCTGGGCGGTTGCAACCTCAACTGCGACTACTGCGATGAGCCGGATACCATCGCAATACCGTCGGGGCTGGTCCGGTCTGCGGAATACCTCAAAAACGAGATCACGGCACTGGCCCGCACGCGCGCGCACCGCTCGATCTCTTGGACGGGAGGAGAACCCTTGCTTCACCCGCAGTTCCTGCTGCCCCTTATGCGCTGGGCGCGCGCACAGGGCTTCGAGAACCATCTCGAGACCAATGGAACCTTATCGGCTCCCATGTCAGCGCTTGTGCCGCTGTGCGACCTTGTCGCGATGGACATCAAGTTGCCGTCGGCCACCGGCCGCCAGACGTGGAGCGCGCATCGCAACTTTCTGCGCGTTGTGCCTCGCAATACATTTATCAAAGTGGTGCTCAGCGACCGCTCAACAGAATCTGAATGGAAGCAGGTCGTGGCACTTGCAAAACATGCGCCGACGCCGCTGCAGTTGTACCTCCAACCCGCAACGCCCATCGGCGCTGTTAAGCCGATTTCAGCCGTCCGTTGCCTGCGTTTTGAAGCGCTCGCGCGCCGCACGATCAAAGAAGTGTTCGTTCGCCCGCAGTGGCACCACCTCTGGAGCCTGCCCTAAAAAGTAGGAGGTGCCGAAGCAGGCGTCCACTAGGGGACCGCCTCGGCACCTCAAAGAACCCGCCCCGAACTCCTCCGGTGCGAACGACACAGCCTGCCACTCACTTCACCGCCGGTTACGGCCTCGGCCTCAACTCGGCGTCCACTTCGCGGCACCGACTTTGCACTGATTCCGGAGCGGGTATGGGATGAGTATAACCACAAAAGACCGCGCGTCAAGACCCAGACTTGATGAAAAGATTTGGGCGGAAACAAATTCATGGATTTTGTCAAGGCTATTTTTCGCCTGACAAACAAACAAGGGAGCAGTTGCTGCTACGGCAGACGGACGGACGAGGCTTCCCAATGCCTCGTCCGTCCGTCGCCAATCGGCGTTTTGTTATGCCTGCCGCACCATTTCCAGATAATTCAGACTACAATTTCCGGCGAAGTTTAATTATTCATCACAGGTTCGTGAGCCATTGGTAGGCCCCAAAGAGAAATGTGTGTTTCTAAGAAGCGCGCTTCTCCCGTTCTTCGCGCTCCCTGCGATGGCGTTCCAGGCGATCCTGCTCCTGGCGCGAGTTATCTCGGTCATCCTGTTCTTTCTTCTTGCGGTCTTCACGCTCCTTTTCCGCTCTGCGAATCGCTTCCTGGCGCTCAGTCTCGTTGGCGCGATTGCGATCGGCTTCTTGCTGACGGCGACGCTCCTGCTCAACGCGATCTTTCTCTGCCTGCTGCTGACGGCGCTCCTGATCCAAGCGATTGCGTTCTTCCTGCTGACGGCGGTTCTCCTGAGCTTCCCGCTCGCGAGCCAAGCGATTGTTTTCATCCTGCTGCTGACGGCGCTCCTGAGCTTCCCGCTCGCGACGTTCCCGCTCAGGGCGATCGCGCTCTGCCTGCTCACGACGCTCACGAGCCAAGCGATCGTTTTCTTCCTGCTGATGGCGGCGCTCCCGAGCTTCCCGCTCGCGACGATCGCGCTCCGCACGATCGGTTTCTTGCTCACGGCGCTCACGAGCTAAGCGATCGTTTTCTTCCTGCTGATGACGGCGCTCCTGAGCTTCCCGCTCGCGACGTTCCCGCTCCGGGCGATCGCGCTCTTCCTGCTCACGACGCTGCCGCTCCAAACGATCGTGTTCTTCCTGCTGACGGCGACGCTCCCGCTCCTGATCTTCCCGCTCGCGACGTTCCCGCTCCGGGCGATCGCGCTCTTCCTGCTGCTGACGGCGCTCCCGATCTAAGCGATCGCGCTCTTCCTGCTGGCGGCGGCGCTCACGGTCCAAGCGATCTCGCTCTTCCTGCTGCTGACGGCGCTCGCGCTCCAAGCGATCATTCACTTCCTGTTGGCGGCGCTCCCGCTCCGAGCGATTGCGTTCTTCCTCCTGACGGCTGTGGCGACTGGCGATGCTGGCGCGATAATCCTCGCCTTTCTTCTTTAACTCGGCCTGTCGCTGGGCAGCGCGTTCCTGAGGAGAACTCTCCGTCATCCCAGCATTAAGACGCAAGCACTCCTCCAGCCCGGCGTAGGCACCCGCCTGCCAACCCCCATAGGACCCGTTGTATATTCCACCAGCGCAATTGCTCTGGCCGGCTGCGCCGACAAGCTGTTTGTGAATCACCGAACGATTTGCCGTGGGTTCAGGTACTTCCAGATTACGCATAAACACCTGGAGTTGCGAGCGAAGCGTTGTGTTGCATCGTGAAGAAGCTCCGATGATGGCGTTTGCTTTATCCGCGACATCCAGAGCTTTCTGCCCGGTCGCAATTATCTCTTGCGATGCCTGGAAATAGTCCGCCAGACGCCAGCTCATTTCATCGTTATCTGGAAGCAAGTCCGTCAGTGGAATGGCGCAGATCGCGCCTCTTCGATACAGCTCAAGCCCCGTCGGCGACAGCAAGTCATTAGGCATCAGTGCGGTAAACGCGGTTGCAGCCGCAAGATCGACATCACGCACCTTCTGCGCAAATATCTCGACTTGCTCCCTTAGACTCAGGAGGCGCACCTTCTCTTTCTGAGCCGCCAGGGCGGCCTGTAGTTGTTCTATGGTTGTGGAGAAGTCATTATCTACAACCTGTCCTCCTCGAAATTCCCCCACGTCTACCACTCTTAGCGCCCGAAGGTTTACAGGCATACAGAAAACAGCCGCCAATAGTATTGTTAATGCTTTTCTTATGCGTTTCATGGCATCCCCCTTAAAACTTGTACTGCAAGCCAACACGGCTGACGGTCGCATCCGCCGTGTTGAGCTGATCAAGGAAATAACGCTCGATCTCCAGACGCAAACTGAGCGAATTGGAAATTGCGACATTGGCCGCTATGAAGGCCGTGTAGAACATTTTTTTGATCTGCGCGGCGCCTTCTGTGGTCTGTTTTTCACTAGTGCTCACGCTTTTCCAGTAGGGCGCATCGTGGCAGGTTGTATGCGAGTAACCGGCGTCGTCGTAGCTGGTGCTGCAATCAATAGAGTCGACAGTAAGCTCCTCGGATTCTTTAGTCTTCGTGAGAATTCTCTGATCGGCAGAGCCGACACCAAGGCGCGCACCAGTCTCCAATTTGACGATTTTGGCGCCATTGTGCTTCAGCAACGGAATGTGATAGTTGACGCCTACAAGCGAAAGGAGATTCACTTTATCTGTGATCTTGCGGGTGGTCGATTCCGTAACCCTATACTCTCCGTCTTCGCTCTGATAGTTTGTCTTTGAGCCCAGATCCTGGTCGTAACTGTCATCGCGTTCAGTGGCGATGGCGCCGAACTCCAATCCAACATTGTTAAGTTTCCTGGCGAGGAGAGGCATCCCGATCATTAATCCCCGTGATTTAACGCCTTTGTCGCCCTGCGTGCCTCCGCCGAATATGCCCGTAACCGTAAGACCCGTCTTCTCGCTGCCATCAAAGATGCTGCCGCCGGACTGATTCGCGGCTGCCGCAATTTCAGCCGCTATCCTGTCGCGGTTGGCTTTCGCCCTACGCTCAAGCTCAGAGGTCTTTTCACTCGCAGTTTCTCGGGCCGTGATATCGCCGATCACGCGCAATGCGCGCGCATCCGCAATGGCGCCGCGGAGATCAGCCGCATTCATAATAAAGCCATTGGACGCGAACACGGGCTGAAGAATCGAAGCGTCCTCCTCCTGAAGCATCTTGTAGACTTGGCCCAACACCCCGACATCTTTGCGCTTGAGCGTGGGCGCAAAGGTCTGAGCCAGATGATTCGCGTCACGATTAAAAAATGCGATCAGGAATTCATCAGACACTTGCGTGGGCGCGGCGACTGCAGCACTGACTCCCGACATGAACACAACGAACATAAGGCGCATTTTTTTCATAACGATCCCTCCCAAAACTTATCATCCAACGGCCACTATTATATAGTCATGATTCAAAAACGCTATAGAGCCTTTGGTCCAAATTCGCGCGGCAATTGGCCTAGACGATTTTGGGCCTGTAGACCTATGTATCGCCAAAGCGAGAAGACCGGCGGCATTCTTGGCGACCTTCTGATTTACAGGTGAATCGCACCGCCGGATTGGCAAGCGCTACTTTCTCAATAGTTGCGGTGAGGCGAGATTTCTCAGCACCGTCGGATTTCAGAAACGAGAGACGCGCAGGCATGTTGTAAAAGAGGTCCTTCACAAAAACAGTCGTGCCGAGAACCGCTGAGCACGTGAGCAATGTTGCCAAGGCCCCCTTTCGTGAGGGAACGCACTGGTATGAGAAACACAAGGTGATGCTCTGGGACGACAAGCGAGACGCCTTGATTGCGAATATTCAGGAGTTATCTCAACGCGCCGGCTCCCCCCGCAAGAAGGATGAGGCGTGAAGCCGCCGCCCAGCTCCGCGTCGCCCATCCTCATTGGTCGTCCGAATAATCTGGAAGTACACTAAAATCTAAACTTGACAGCTTAGAAAAAACGTCCGAGATTGATGTCGTGCGCCCCGGACGACACCGGTTCACAACATTGCAGCTCTCGTCGGGGGCTGCGGAGGCGGCAGCAAAACAGCGGCAGGAAATGGCAGGTATGCGACTGGCTGGGTGTTAAATTATGCTGCTAATTAAACTATTTTTATAAATCCAACCGTTTACTGACGCTAGAGGTCAAAGCTCGTCCGGCCAGCGCCTTGCGCCATGGATGACGGCCAACAGCTCGACGCGGGCGCCACTGACCCGATACGGGATGACGAATGGTGTTCCCGGGACGACGAGTTCCCGCGTGCCCTCGACCCGACCCGGACGGCCTATCTGGGGATGCAGGCTGAGCGCCTCAACGGCCTTCTCTATCCTGCCGATCACCGAGACCGCGGCGGAAGGTCTTTCATCGGCGATGTGTTGATAGGCATGGCCGAGGTCCGCCAGAGCCAGCTTGGTCCAGACGACCTTCACTTGCGCCAGCGCGCGAAAGCGGCGGAAACCGCAGACTCTTTGGCGAACTCGCCGGCCTCCGCCTGACGCAGCCCTTCCTTGATATGCGCCACTTGCCACTGATGTATCTCAAGGTAGTTGCTGATCGCCTCGTTGAGCACGTAACTACGGTCCCTGTCCATGCCGGCCGCGATGGCGTCCAAATCCTTCCCCTTCTGCGTGTCGACACGAACGGTGATTGTTTGCTTGCTCATACCGCACCCCTGACAGAGATTGTCTTACATAAGAATACATTGGAATACGAAGAAACTCAAGGCCCCGAAGCGTTTTTGAGTGGCCCTCTTGACGAGAGAGCGGAGGGCGGCGACGAGCGCTTGGCTCGGCGAGAGACGTCCGGTCCCGCCCAGCAACGGCCGCGCGGGGGGCACCTCAGCCTCCTCCTCGCCCGCCCTCGAGGCCTTGCCCCAGATCCCAGCCGAGCAAGGAGGAGATCGCGAGGATGACGATTATCGGCCCCAGCTTCGCGCCGTCCGGCGCGGGCCGGGGCCGCAAACGGCGCTCGGCCATCGCAACCGGCCATCAGCTCGACGATCAAGTAGTTAAAGAGGAACCGCGCCGGAGCGTTGGAAGCGCCGCGCCAACTCATCGCGGTTGAGAGCGATCATGGCACGGCGGCCATGCGGACAGGCCGAGCCGTCCTTGCAGTCCTTGAGCGCGTCAAGGAGCGTGTACGCGGCATCCTCACCCAGGCGGTCGTGTGATTTCACCGCGGCCTTGCAGGCGATTGCGGCAATTGCGTCGTGGCGCAGTTGTTCCGCCTCATTGACGGGATCGGATAAAGCGTCGATCACCCGGTGGACGAGCTTCTTGACCTCGCCGGCCTCATGGAAAAGCTCTGGAACCGCCGTAACGTGCAGGCCGTTCTTCCCGAATGGCGCGACCTCAAAACCAATCTTGCGCAGCCGGCCCTCTTTGTCGAGGACCGCGCGCACAGCCGAGGCCGGCAGGTCGATAGGAACCGGAAGCAGCAAGGTCTGCGACTTGGCCCCGCCGCTCTCGATTTCACCAAGCAGCTTCTCAAATAAGATGCGCTCGGCCGCAGCGTGCTGGTCAAGGATGAAGAGGCCGCCATTGGCCTCAAACAGCATGTAGCTGCGCTCGATTTGGCCCATGAAGCGGAAGGGCGGCGTGTACCACGCGGGAGCGCCCTCGGGCGCCATCAACGCTATAGCCGCGCCGAGCTTGAGCTGCTTAAACTCATCTGGAATAAAGCCGCGGCCGCCGAGGTAATAGTCATCGGGTCGAAGCGCTGGAGCGTCAAGGACAACGGAGGCGGGGCCAGGATCAATCGTGATGGGGGCAGCCACCTTGGCCTTGGCGAGCGCGGAGGCGATGAGGCCGCTGACGATCTCGAATATTTCACCGTCTTTTTTAAAACGCACCTCACGCTTGCCGGGATGGACATTTGCGTCGAAGGCGTCGGGGCTCAGTTCCAGCAAGGCAACACACACCGGCTGTTTGCCCGCAGGCCGGAACTCTCCGTAGGCCTTGTACAGCGCCGTCTGGAGTATCTTGGACGACACCGGGCGTTTATTGACAAAAAAGTATTGGAAGCTGCGCGAGGACGGCATGCGATCGAACGGCGAAACGAGCATGCGCACGCGCACGCCGGGGCGCTCGACGTCGATCGGCAGGAGACCGTTTGCCAGGTCGTCGCCGAGCACGGCCGCTGCGCGCATGTCGAAATCGTGAAAAAAGTCGCCCGAATCCTCAGTCTCGAGACGCAGGACTTGGCGACCTTCCGATTTATAGGTGAATCGCACCGCCGGATTGGCAAGCGCTGCTTCCTCAATAGCGGCGGTGAGGCGAGATTTCTCGGCGCCGTCGGATTTCAGAAACTGAAGGCGCGCAGGCGTGTTGTAAAAGAGGTCCTTCACAAAAACAGTCGTGCCGAGAACCGCAGGCGCCGGGCCATCGGCAAGATGGCCTCCCGCGCTGGTCACGCGCCACCCCGTCTTGGCGTCTTTTTGAGCGCTTGTGATAGTCACTTTGGAGACAGCCGCGATCGCATACAGCGCCTCTCCGCGGAAGCCGAATGTGCGGAGCGCGTTGAGGTCCTCAAACGTGGAGATCTTGCTTGTCGCGTGACGCTCAAGGCACAGTTTCACATCCACGGCGTCCATCCCGCAGCCGTCATCGGAGATGCGCAACGTCGTCTTTCCGGCGCCCGTTATCTCGATATCGATCTTGGTCGCGCCCGCGTCGAGAGAATTCTCAATGAGTTCTTTGAGAAGAGAGGCGGGGCGTTCCACGACCTCCCCGGCGGCGATTCGGGAGAAAACTTCTTCCGTCAACTTTTTAATGGTCGGCATTAAAGTTGTTTTTTCATGGTATTTAAAGCTTGCAACGCCTCTAGAGGCGTCAGTGTATCAGGATTGATGAGCCGGAGCATGCGCAAGACGGGATTTTCTTCAAACATCGGCAATTCATCCGAGACGGATGCCTCATCCTGGACAACGCGGCCATCGAGGCGGCGAAGCCGGTGGCCGGACTCGTTCTCAAGTCCAACGAGTATTTGTTGCGCGCGAGCGATCAACTGGGCGGGAAGGCCGGCGAGCGATGCGACATGAATGCCGTACGAGCGGTCGGCCGGCCCGGAGCCGATCTTATGGAGAAAGATCACCTCGCTGCGGCCTTCAGCGCTCGTCCATTCCTTCACCTCAACATTGCCATTGACGACCCCGGCCAACGATTTGGCGAGTTCGGTCAGCTCGAAATAATGCGTCGCGAATAAGGTTCGAGGGCCGCGTGGACCGCTTGCGGATTGCTCATACGCCGAATGCAGGTGCTCGAGCACGGCCCAGGCAATCGAGATGCCGTCAAAAGTTGAAGTGCCTCGGCCGACTTCATCGAGCACTACAAGAGACCGGCTTGTCGCCGAGCGCAGGATGTGCGAGGTTTCTTTCATTTCCACCATGAAGGTGGAATCGCCGGAAGCAAGCGCGTCCTGCGCGCCGATGCGTGTCAAAATCTTGTCGACGATGCCGATACGCGCCGATTGCGCGGGCACAAAGGATCCGATCTGGGCGAGCAACGCAATCAGCGCGTTCTGGCGCAGATAGGTGGACTTTCCCGCCATGTTCGGTCCGGTCAGGATCAGGATTTGAGGATCGCGCGCGTTAAGAGTGAGCGAGTTCGGCACAAAAGAACCTGAAGGCAGGAGTGCGGCCAGGACTGGATGGCGGCCGTCGGCAATCTCGAGATCATAAGACAAGTCAACCTTTGGCTTGACGAAATCATGCATCGCCGCGACTGAAGCAAGCGACTGAAAGCCGTCGAGCTCGCTCAATATCTCGGACAGGCGCAGAAGTGGCGCATGGAAGCCGATGGCCTCATCACGCAGGTCGCAGAACAGGCTCGATTCCAGGCGCAGCATCTTCTCTTCCGCCGTTAGAATCCGCGTTTCCAGCTCTTTGAGCTCAGGGGTTATATAGCGCTCGGCATTGGTCAAGGTCTGCTTGCGTGTATAGGAAGAGGGCGCCTTAGCGCTCTGGGCCTTGCTGATCTCTATGTAGTAGCCGAAGACCGAATTGTAGGCGGCCTTGAGGCTTGAGAGGCCGGTCGCCTTTCGCTCGCGTTCTTCAAGCTCAGACAGGACTTGGTCTGAGCCGGTTTTAAGTCGGCGCAGTTCGTCGAGGCCCTCATGATACCCGGGTTGAAAAAGACCGCCGTCCGACAGCTTGAGCGGCGGATCCGCAACTAGAGCGGAGACAAGCTTGGCGCCAAGCGCTTCAAGAGATCTCGCTGTTTCGCGCAAGTTGTCGGAGAGGTCGGCGAGGCCCGATGAGAACGCAGTCTCATCAAGCCATGCCTCAAGCTGGGGCAGCCGCTCAAGCGAGCGGCGCAAAGCGCCGAGGTCGCGCGGGCTCGCCGCGCGCGTGGCCAGACGGCTCGTGATGCGTGGCAGATCCGCTATCTCTTGTAAAAGTCGACCTAACGACTGCCGCGATTCCGGCTTATCCACCAAATCTTCAACGCAATTTTGCCGGTGCTCGATTTCCCTTAGATCCGTCGATGGGTGCAACAGCCAGGCCTTGAGCTTTCTGCTTCCCATCGGAGTTCGGCTTTGGTCGAGCAGGCCCCAAAGCGTGTGGCGCTTGTCGCCGCTGGAAGCCTCGATAAGTTCAAGCGTGCGGATAGCGGTCTCATCGAGCTGCATGACAGCGCCGGCTTCACGATAAAGGGGCTCAGGCAAATCGCACAAGCGAAATTTCGCCTCATCGACATAGCGTCTGGCGGATAGAGCCGCAGCGAGCGCTAGATGATGATTGCGCCAGACCGGGCTCTCCGACCAGGACGGCAGGGCTTGGCGCTGCACTCTTTCACGGACGGTCAAACAGGCCTTCGCCGGAAGGACTGCGCGCAACCACGACGCTGAGGCAACATCCGCGGATACGAGCACCTCAGCCGGGCGCATGCGCGCAAGCAGATCGCAGAGCTTGCGATGATCGCGGTCATTAAGCGTCTGCACGGCCCATGATTCTCCAGTCGAGATGTCCAGACAGGCAGCGCCCCAGCCGACGAGGTCGTTCTCAATGGCGATCAAAAAATTGGTTGCCGCGGGGTCGAGAAGTTCATCTTCGACGATCGTGCCTGGTGTCACGACGCGCACGACATCGCGCGCAACAAGCTTCGTGTTCTTCGACGGCGCCTCGAGTTGTTCTGCGATCGCGACCTTGCGACCGGCGCGCAGCAGACGGGCGATGTGGTTGGAGGCGTTATGGAAGGGCACGCCGCACATCGGCACACCTTGGCGTTGAGTGAGGACCAAGCCCAATATCCCCGAAGCCTCTTGCGCGTCGAGGCCGAACATCTCATAGAAGTCGCCGAGCCTGAAAAAAAGGATGCTGTGCGCGTGGCGCGCCTTGATTTCCTGATACTGCCGCATCACCGGCGTATTCGGCATGGCCTCGGCGGAGAACACAAACGTAATCCTACCAATTTAACAAACCCGCTCTCATGGAATCCGCCTATGGCTTCATAACGCAGCTTCGACAGCTGCGATGAGCTTGTCGATAGACTTTGACCCGAACTGACGCAGGAGAACCTTTCCGTCGCGTCCGATCAGATAAGAGGTCGGCAATCCCGGAACGACCCAGCCTTCCGGAGCGCGTTCACCACCGTTTAAGATAACCGTGTAATTGATGGCCATCTTCTTGACGAACGGCGCGACTGAAGCGCTCTCCGCATCCATCGAGACGCTGAACACAACGAAGCCCTTGGCCCTCAGGTTTTCCTGGAGCTTCACGAGTTCGGGGATCTCGGCCCGGCACGCGTCGCACCATGTGGCCCAGAAATCAACAAAAACCACCTTGCCTTTATAATCCGCCAACGACGCCGTTTTCCCATCCAGCGTCTTGCCTGAAAGAGGCGGCGCGTCGACGCGCGCGGGCGGCGCGCACGCCAATGCGAAAATGGCAATGACAAAAACGCATCTCCGGATGCTGTTCATCACAGCCTCAAGCGTTTGACTTCTTCTTCCTTAAGCTGGATGGCGTTCTGGACGGCTTCCATCTCCGTGCCGATCTTCGTGACGCTCTCGAAGTCCTCGTAAAGCTTTGGATCAGACATTGCGTGGGCAATGCGCTCGAGTTCAGCATGCAGGCGCTCGAGCTCAGAGGCGGCCTTCTCCAGAGACTTCGCGCGTCGGCGCGCTTCCTTTGACGCCTCGTACTGGTTCTCAGCCTCGACCTCCGCCTTCTGCGCCACGGTCGGCTCGGGCCGGTTCTTCACGGCCTCAGCGTCGAGTATTTTCTGGCGGCGCTGGAAGTACTCGAAGTTGCCGGGAAAAACAGTGATCTTTCCCGAGAGGATGTGTACGACATGGTCGGCGACAGCATTGAGGAAATAGACGTCATGACTAATCGCGCAGATAGTGCCTTCGAAATTTTTAAGCGCCACGACCAACGCTTCGACGCTGGTGAGATCGAGATGGGTCGTGGGTTCATCGAGGAGGAGAACATTGGGCGGATCAAGAAGCAGTTTGGCCAATTGAAGCCGGCTTTTTTCGCCGCCGGAAAGCACTTCAACACGCTTATGGACGGAGTCTCCCGGAAACAGGAAGGTGCCGAGCACCGTGCGCGTGAACAGGTCGCCGTTCGTGCGGCCGACTTTCATTGCTTCCTGAAGAACGCTACACCGCGGATCAAGCTGGCCCTCTCGATGCTGAGAAAAGTAGCCGACCTTCACGTTGTGGCCCAAAGTTCTCTCTCCCGAATCAATCGGGATGATGTCGCCGATCACTTTCAGCAAGGTGGATTTGCCGGCGCCGTTGGGGCCGACGAAGGCCATCTTCCAGCCGCGCTCGAGCTCAAAATCGAGCCCCTCGTACACCGCCGTTGGGCCGTAGGACTTAAAGATGTTCTTAAGCCTGAGAACGGTCGTCCCGGTTCGTCCGGGCTGAGGAAACGAGATGCTGACCGCCTTCGATGAGGGCGGAAGGACAATCTCGGAGATCTTCTCAAGCTTCTTCATGACGCTCTGCACGCGAGAGGCGGTGGACACGCGCGCGCGGTTGCGCATGATGAAATCTTTCATCGCCTCGATTTCGTCCTGTTGTTGTTTCCAGGCTGACAGAAGGCGCTCACGCGCGGCCTCGCGCTCGGCGATGAAGCCGTCATAATTCGTTCGGTAGATCTTAAGCATCTTATTCTCAACAGCGACGATGGCCGAACACACTGAATCGATGAAGGCTCGATCGTGGGAAATCATCAGGATGGCGCCCGGGTAGGACTGAAGATATTCCTGAAACCAAAGCAAGGTCACGAGGTCGAGATGGTTGGTGGGCTCATCAAGAAGCAGGAGCTCCGGCTCTTCAACAAGCAGGCGCGCCAGTGCTGCGCGCATCGCCCAGCCGCCGGACAGCTCGCTGAGGTGGTGGTCAAAATCCTTGACCATGAAGCCCAGGCCCATTAATATTTTCTTGGCCTTCGCCGTCTCGCGGCCGTCAGGATCCTGGCGGTGTGCGAGGGCTGTTTCAAGCACCGTCTCCGACCCGAACGGCGCATTTTCCTGGGGCAGATAGCCGGCCTTGGCGCCGCGCTTCCACTCGATGGCGCCGCCCTCCAGCTCTTCTGTGCCGAGAAGCATCTTAAACAAGGTCGTCTTGCCGGCCCCATTCGGGCCCACTAACGCGTAACGGTCCCCCGCGTTCAGTTGGAGGTCGGCGCCCTTGTAGAGGACCTGGTCGCCGAAGGACTTCTCAATATTGCGAACGGAAATCATGACGAAGGACCGCCGGTGGACGCTGAACCGACTTCGGTCACAAGCCCCGCGGAAGATATAAACAAGAACAGATCCCGCGCGGCCGCCTCGTTAAGTCCCTCGGCGGCGTCCAGCGCTTCCGCTATTGAGCGGCCCGCATCAAGCGACCGGAACGCCTCCGCTTCCGCGTCAGCAAGCAAGCGCGAGTATACCGCGGCGCCGCCGTCTTTGTAGAGGAGGATGTTTTGGCGGCCTTCCCAGTCCGAGCGCTTCAAGATGGCCGCATCCGAGCGATCGCGTTTCCATAGGTCATAGACCTTGTGGGGAAAAGACAAAAAGATGACGGCGGCGCCGAAAACAAGAACTGAATCGTTTTTTACGGCGCCGGCTAATTTCTCCGGAGAAAGACCGGCATGCGACGGGGCATGAAAAAGATTCTTGAAGCTCCATTCCAGCCGGGCCAGGTTGCCGATGAACGGAGCTTCATCACAAAATCGCTCTAAAAGATATTCCGGGAACGCTGAGCCGTAATCCGATAAATTGTGGGATTTGGACGGCGCCCATCGGCAATATCCTCGGCACGCCTCCAGGAAATCATCGTCGCCAATGACGCGCCAGCACGCCGCAAATGTCTCGCCCAAGGCCTCCGACATGCGCGCGGGGTAGCCGTTCCGATACACTCCAACGGCTTGCGCAGAAGTGAGTTTCCCGCCGCCCTCAACGGCAGAAATAAAGGCGGAATCCGCTTCGCCGATGACGGACGCGGTGAATTGTTTTTGGATCTGCTTAAGCGACACGGGCCGAGACCTCGCGGGCAATCCTCAGGGCCTTGATCGCCTGGGCTTCAAGGCCGGCCCAATCCGGCACCGCCTCGTCCCACTCAATGAGAACGGGCACGTCAGGAATACGGCTGATCATCCGCCGATAAAGCGCCCACACCGGATCGGTGGGGGCGCGCGAGTGCGTGTCAAACAGAAACGTGCCCATATCCGAATACCCCCCCAAATGAATCTGGGCCACCAATTCCGGCGGAATAGCGTCAACGTAATCCTCGGCTTTGAAGCCGTGGTTTGCCGCGCTGACATAGACGTTATTGACATCCAGAAGTATCCGGCATCCCGCGCGCCGCGCAACGGCGACCAGAAACTCCTCCTCCTTCATCGTGGAGGCTTTGTACGTCAAATAACTCGACACATTCTCAAGCGCGATGGTTCGTCCAAGGAAATCCTGGACGCGCGAGACGTTGGCGACGACCGTGCGGATCGTTTCTTCCGTGTACGGGAGCGGCAAAAGGTCATGGATGTTGGTCGCGTGCGTGCCCGTGAAACAAAGGTGATCGGTGATCAGCATGGGCTCGATGCGCGTGATGAGTCTTTTGAGCTTTTCGAGATAGCCGTGACGCGGACCCTCCACGCCGCCGATTGAGAGGGACACGCCATGAAGAGCGAGAGGATAATCCTCGCGGATTTTTCTCAAAACCTCGAGCGGACGGCCCTCCGAATCCATGTAGTTCTCACTGAGCGCTTCAAACCAACGGACCGGCGTGCGCGGACGCTCGAGCAGGCGCGGAAAATGAACGGACCGGAGCCCCACTCCCACCATCGCACCGCGAGAATCCGCGCCCAACTTCAGGCGCGGCACCTTTGAGATTTACATTGAGGACGCAGCATCGCTTGATCTTACAATTTTATCGCCGCACCGAGGATGCCGCTGCGCTCGCAACACGGATCTATTGCGGAATTCCATCGAATTCAACATAATACTTAGGGTTGGCGCAATGCATAAACGCATCCTCGATCTTCCTGCGCTTCTGCACCAGCAGTATTTTTTTCTATTGGGCCCACGACAAACATTGAAGAGCAGTGGCGAGCAG
>CAZGVK010000095.1:0-18908 GCA_964529095.1 uncultured Elusimicrobia bacterium | reverse complement strand
TCCAAAACCAGTTTCCATCAAGGCCAAGCGGGAAAATTCTCTTCGATCGGGAACATTCCTTGGACAGGCCCCGATGCGCAAGCAGTCTGGTGAGTTTTGGACAAGTCTGACCATTGACATCAGCGCGGGAGTGTGATATACTTCGAAAGTTAAATAATTTATAAATCAAACTATGAACCTCGAAGAACGCGCGCGCCAGCTCACGGACCACCTCCAGACGGTGATGGAGGAGGCGGAGAGCGCCGATAGGAAAAATTCGGCGGCACGTGAGAAGCTTACCTGGCAGGAGGTTCGCGTGCTGCGCGCGGTCGGCCGCCAGGACTGCTGCCCGATGAGCGGCCTGGCCGATATGATATGCCTCTCGCTGAGCTCGGTCACCGGGCTCATCGACCGTCTCGTTGACAAGCGGCTCGCCAAGCGCGACCGCTCGAGCGAGGACCGCCGTGTCGTGCAGGTCGAACTTACCGAGCAGGGGCGCGTACTCAACGAGAAGGCGATGGCCGGCCCCGTTGAATTCGTGCGCGGGATGCTAAAGGGCCTTAACGCCGAGGAGCAGGACGCCCTGTTCTGTCTGTTCCGGAAGATATCCAAGCGCATCAAGCAGGAACGGGCCGCAGCCTGATTTTTTTTGCCGTAATTATTTCGAAAGTAAAACTATTCAAAAGGAGAATTAAAATGGAAAACCAGGAAAAAGACGCAAAGGCGTACTGCGACAAGAAGAAGTGCTGCGGCGGCAAAGTGCTCGCGATGGTCGCCTTGTTCGCGGTCGGCGGCGCGGTCGGCTATCTCGCGGCCAAGTGCGGCCTGTCGCAGTGCGCGGCGCCGTCGGCGGTCGCGGCACCGGCTAAATAAGAGAGAAGCGGATGCGCCCCCGGCGGAATTTAAAAATCAGTGGCCGACGTTCCACTGGGGGCCATGGCCCCCGGCGGGGCGCGTGTGTGCAGTGTTAGGAATAAATCAGGGCAAAAATCACGCGAAGACACGGGCCATGCCGCAAGCCGTAGCGCGAGTTTGACCCTACGCGGGGAAGGAAGGTAGGACCTCTGGCTGTCGGGCTAGGCTCAGCGAAGTCTTAACCCAGAGGTGCAAGAGGAGTCGCTGTCGTGCCGAGTCTGCGACAATTCCTTGCGGTTGACGCTTCAGGAACGGCGGGAGCGAATCGTCGAATTTCCGGCCATCGGCCAGAGTCGGTGGGCGGCTGAACAGCGGCTAGGAGGACGGAAGGGGCGACCCTTAAACCGGATCCGTGGGAACCAAAGACCGCCCAATCAGGTCAAGGCTGGGCAGGCTGTACTCTTGTTTGACCGCGATTCCGGCTTTTTGCATCGAAAGATAAAAATCTCGAAGTTCAATAAACTTCGGGTCTTTCGAAAAGCCGAGGATGTCATTCTTGACGGCCTTCTTGACGGTTTCGAGTATTTTCTTTTCCATGGCGACCCTTAAAAATAAATCCGACTGTGCAAGAAAACCTTATACTGGGACCTGCCGATATATTCCATCAGGAGGTCGTTGTAATTTCGGATGAGACCCCGCAGTTTGCTATCCCTCGAGAAGTCTTCAATATCTAATTTTAGCACATTGCGAAGGCTATCGACCCCGATCATACGGCCATGAGAATGCCAGTGTTTATTGTCGCCGAGCAATCTGGCGATTTCTTCCGCGCGCTCCTCCTTTTCCCGGGAGGTCACGGCCTGGCCGACCTTGCCTTTCGTTGAGCGATGAGTCGTCCAATCACTAAATTTATACTGAACAAGCCAATTTTTCAAGAGCGTGATGGTTAAGTTCCGCGCCTGTTCGTAACGGCTCAGCATTGCAAGATCAAGACTCTGCATGATCAGGAATTCGGCCTGGGTAATCGTGCCGTCTTTGGCCTTTCGAAGGAGTTTTTCAACCTGGTCCAGATATCCCATAGCCGGAACCCAATCTTTACCATTGAACACCTGGGGATCAATCGGGCCCAAGGAAGACGAGTAATCCATGTAGATCTTGTTCCCGGACATGCAGAGAATCGTACCGGCCGACATGGCAAAATCCGGCACGACGAAGTGCACCTGCTTGTAGTGAAATCGCATGATGTCGACCATCTTTTCGACTGTCTCCGCGCTCCCACCCGGGGTATTGAGGAAAACTGTCAACAATTCCTTCTTGTCCTTCTCGTCGGCCAGTTTCTCCAAAAAGTCCCTGAACATCTTTACTAGGCTGGGATGAATCTCGCCGAAGTAGAAGACAACATCCGATTTAAAATGCTGCTCGAGCGCCTGGACTCGCTCGGTTAGAACTTCCTTAATCGTATGGTCAAAAATCATATTTTCCCTCCTCTATGTATACGATTGAGAGGGTTAAAAAGTTCCCTTTTATTCATGGGCCACTAGATTTTAAAAGAAAAAGGGATCGTCAATGAAACGATTGGAGCCGCATATCCCCACCCACAATGACCTCTTTGACCCTGCGCGGGGAAGGAAGGACCTCTGGCTGTCGGGCTAGGCCCAGCGAAGTCTTAACCCAGAGGTCTAAGAGGAGTCGCTGTCGTGCCGAGTCTGCGACGATTCCTTGCGGTTGACGCCTCCGCTTCCGGCACCCATCACTTCACGCGGCTAAAGTCTTACCGTCCGGGAAGCGATGCGGCGCGCGAGCGTGGTTTTACCGCATTGGCGCGGCCCTGCCAGGAGTGTGATGGGCGAGCGCCGGATGGCTTGTTCCAGATGCTTTTCCAGCACCTCGCGGGGCTTCCAACGCATAGATGAAAATTACCATATAGACTGGTAAATTTCAATGATAAAAATTAGAGAAGTTTCCAGCATTCTCCACGACGCAGTGCGTCGTCATCAAGTCACGCGCGATGTCGGTTTCAGCTTGGAAAACGTCCAGATCTCTTTTTGCCGTCGGCGGCAGTTGTTTCCAAAATGGAAATAACTGCAGACTCCATCAGTTCGCCGGAATCAAAGATGTTCTTCAGGTGCTTGTTGATGGTCGGCACCTTGACTCCAAACAGCTCGGCCAGCGCTTTTTGCGTTAGCCATGCAGTCTCATCCTTAAAAAACACATCCACCTTCACCGCCCCGTTTGGCGCTGTGTAAAGGAGAAAGAGGTCCTGCTCGCTCATTGCGTCAAACCGCCGATCATGGTGAGAATACGGTCGGTGACGCCTTTGAGCTCCGCATCGATCTCGCTCAGCGCGCGCGGCGGGCTTCCGGTTGCTGACGATACAGACAAGGCGTATCCTATTGGAACTTTCTTCCAGGCGGTCCATGTCTTTATTGCGCCGCAAGTAGGCGCTCGATGGCTTGAATGAGGTCGCGTGATTGCGGGCCGGGAGATTTCATGAAACCCTGTGCGTAGGCCTCGGCCTGCGGTCGTGTGGACGCGTCGAGATACGGCGACATGCCCGCCAGTGATGTCAGCGCGCCGTAACGGCTCTCTTTTAATATGGCGGCGGTGCGTCGGCGTTGGGCCGGCGTCATCTCGGCAGCCAGACGCCGCATCACGGAGGAGGCTTCTCGGATATGCTCGAGGTCGTTCATGTCCAAGACATTGAAGGTCAGCCCCGAAAATAAGAGTTCGCGGCGGTCGTCGGGGATGAATAGGTACAGTTTCAGGTTCGCGTCGTAGGTGGAGATGAGGCGGAACTCGCCGGAACCGAAGCACGCCTTCACCTCCTCAGGCGTAACGCCCCAGAGGCTCCGGATATTTTTCGCCACGGCCGGATCGTCGATGAGATCCGACAGCGCGTAGAGAGGCAGGCCGTGGGCGACAGCATCCTGCAAGAAGGCTTTGAATTTCGCCAGGGCCAAAGCCTTTGGGCCGGAGTCGAGGAAGTACTCGAGCGCCCGATTAGATCGGCGCGCGAACTGGGTCAGGTAGACCTTCGAGTTCCCGAAGCCTAAGCCGGAGATTACAACCCAGCTTGTTGCGAGGGTGTGGTCGCGGACAAATAGCGCTCGGGCATGGCCGGCATTGTTCTCGATCCGGCTCTGCGGACGGATGCCTGCGTGCAGGTTCCACGCTCCTGCAGCCAGCGCCATGCCGGCGGCGGCGCCCAAAATGCGGCGACGATGGCGATTGTTCGCGTCTTCTAAAAGCTTCGCGCCGCACAGGGAGGTCAGCGCCATCAGCGCCGCGAGCGGAAACGTCCAGAAAAATATTCCGCCGGGCCAGAATGTGCTTAAAGACGCCATGCCCAGTCCCGCAACTGCGAAGATGGTTGCAGCGCGGCGCTGTATCGTGTCGAGGCGGCGCCAGGCGAGGGCGGCCACGGCGGCTCCCCCGGCTGCCATTAGGGCGCCTGCGGCCGCCTTCATTGGCAAGGGTAAATGGCAGATAAGTAATGAGCTGAACAGGCAATCAAGGGATTGCTCCAGGAGTGTCTTGATCCCTGCGCCCCCGCCATGGAAGAAGCTGACGATGAGAGCGCTCCAGTTTGGAACCTTTTCGGCCAGACGCGGGCCGCCGAAGTCAATCGCGAGATAACGGAGAAGTTCCTCGGAGGTGTGGATATTAAGGATTTGAAAGACAACGAGCGCTGCGGCCAGGACCATGACCGCTGAAGGGACGAGGAAGGTTCGGTGGCGTCTGGACGGGGTCGCCAGGCACAGCGCTGCCGCCACTGCCGGGACGAGAGCGGCGTTGGCTGAGTGAAACAAAAAAGAGATGAGCCAGATCGCAGTCAACGAAAAAGCGCGCAGTGGGCTCGGCTTCTCAAATAGGTTGATGGCGGCGGCGAGGACGCAAATTGCGCCGAGCGTCATGAGCATATACACCTGCCCTTCGGTTGCGCGGCTCCAATATCCATAGGAGGCGCCGAGCAGAGTTGTCGTTATCGCGGCCATCGCCCGGTCTTTGGAAATTCTCGCGATGAGGCGGTAGAAGATCCACAGACCGAGTGCGCCGGCGCAAGCGTTGACGCGTTGGATCAAAGTATACCCATCAAGCGTCAGGCCGATGGCCGACAGCGCGTCGCGTAACAGCATCAACGCCGAGAGGAACAGCAGATGCCGCGGGTTGAGAAGGGCGGCTCGTAAGCTCACCACGTGTTTCTCGATTGCGAGGCCGTAGAAGACGCCGTCCAGCACGAAGATCTTGTCAGGGTACGCGAGATAGAAGCCGAGCGCCGCGAGCAAAGCCGCGCCTGCGGCCAGCTCCCAGCGTGTCTTTGAATCCAGGGCGAGGGAGAAGGTCATGGTGTCTTCGTGAAGAAATGATAGGACAATATGATTGCAGACGATATGGCTGCCTGAGGAGTTCCGTGGAAGCTTGGTTGGAATGCCGCGGGATAAAGCGATAGGATGTTTGCGTGGCACATGATAAGCCCGCGTCGCGCCAGCCGGATGCGCCAACAACCAGCCTGCGCTTGCCGTCGACAACGGCAGTCATTCTGCTCTTTAGTTGGTGGCTCGGCGTCGGCTGGCACTACTATCAGCAGCCTGCGCTGAAGCTCCGCTGGGATTTGGTCCCCCTGTTGATTCCCAATCCATTCGCGATGAAGGCGGGAGCGCTTTGGGACTTGATTAAGCTGCTCGTTCAACTCGGCTGGTTTCTCGTCATCGGCACCGGCCTCGGTGAGATAATTCTTGCCAGGCTCTCGGTGCCTTCGCGTGGACGCCTTCTGCGGCTGGTTGTTGACGTTGCCGTCGGCTGGGGCGTTCTCGGGCTCGCGATGGCGGCTCTGGGCCTGTTGAAGTTATGGTACCCGTCTTTTATCTTCGGAGTTTTGGCCGCCATGACCTTGCCTGCGGTCATGGCCTTGCGCCGTGCGCCGGCTGCATCCGATCCATGCGGCGGCCCTTGGGCGTTCCTTGATATAGCGATGCTCTTGGTGCTTGCGGCATTTCTCGGCCTCAACTTGCTCGGCGCGATGATGCCGGAGATTTTTTATGATGCGCTGAGTTGCCATCTGGTCCTGCCCAACCTGTTTTGGCGACATCACGGCTTTTTCCCTGTTTTCGAAAATGCATTTTCAGGCGTGCCCCTGCTCGTGCAGTCATTGTTTGCGCTTGCCTTGCCCGTTGGCGGCGAGCGCCTCGCGCATCTTCTGCACCTCGCTTTCGGCGTCCTGTGCGCGCTGTCAGCCTTCGACTTTGGCCGCCGCTTCGGCGGTCGCCGGACCGGCCTCCTCGCAGCCCTGCTGTTTTATGCCAATCCGCTCGTCGGCGTCATCTCTTGGAAGGCCACGGTAGATCTCGGAACCGTGTTCTACCAGTTTATGGCGCTGTATGCCGCAGCGCTCGCCTTCCAGGAAATTGAATTGAGCGCGCGCGCGTTGGCGCTTGCGGGCGTCTTCACGGGGCTGGCGATGGGGACGAAGTATCAAGCCTGGCCCCTGGCCATCATTTTAACCGCCGTCGTTGCCTGGAGGCTGAGGGCCTTTGATCGCGAGAAAGCACTCCGGGCGCTCGCGGCGTTTACGGTCGCGATGACTGCCGCCGCAGCTATCTGGCCCCTGCGCAACTGGATTCTATACGGAAACCCTCTCTTTCCTTTTTATCAGGAGCGCTTTGCGTCGATCGGGGCGCTCGTCGATTGGCGCGCGATGCTTCAGGACGGCGGCCGGAACTGGAAAGAAATTTTGAGCTCGTGGACGGGATTGCGACAGCTATTGAAAAGTCCTTGGGAGCTATCCACTCAGCAGTTGGATACGCGCTCCTTCGGCCCCGTCTTCCTGCTCGGCCTGCCGCTGTTGATTGCGGTTCGCTTCCGCTCCCGCGCGGAAAATGTTGTCCTGTCGTGCACTTTGGCCCTTTGCGCGGCCTGGAGTCTGACCAGTTCCGTGCCGCGCTATTTCCTGCCGGCGTTCCTTCCTTCAGCGATCCTGTTCGCCCTGGCTCTGGAGCGCGGCCTTCCGGGAAATGCTAAAAAAGCGGGCTATATTCTCGTTCTCTATGTGGCGCTTGTAAATTTATTATGGACAAGCGCGTGGCTCAAAACCTATGAGGCCGACGGGGTCATCTTCGGCACCGAGAAGGCTGAGGAGTACCTGACCCGATCCCACCCGTCGTACGGCTACCCGTACTACGCGTGCGCTGTTTTCATCAACGCGAAACTGCCGATGGAGGCGCGCGTCATGACGCTCGGCGAGGAGCGCGGGCACTACATTGAACGCGATGTTATCGCGACGACCGTATTCGCCGAGCATCCGCTGACGCGTGCGCTGAGCGTTGCTGCAAACGCCGTGGAGCTTCGCGCTTCGCTGGCCCGCGACGGGGTCACTCATTTTCTCGTCAACGACGCGAAGATCCTCGAGCGGGGCACCGCCTCTTGGCTGAAGCTCGATGCCCGCCGGAGCGCCGTCTTCGACGCCTTCAGCGCTCGCTATGTACGCCGACTTTTCGTGCACCCGCCCGCGCCCAAGACGCCCGAATGCACGGTCTTTGCGATCGCGCCATGATGAAGACCCTTATCAGCGCGCGTCGCGCTTGATTAGCTCGGAGAGCTGGTCGGCGAGGACGCCGAAAAAGAACGTCAGCATTCCCGCGATGATTAAAAACAGGCCGCCGACGCTGATGCCGCGGCCCATCAGCACGTAAGGCGTCGTCCACACGCCGCCTGCCAGAACCAAGGCGAAGCTGATCGGCAGAAAAAATCGCAGCGGGGTGGTGTAGACGACGAGGCGGATGATCAGGATGATCGTCTGCAGCCCGGTGCGGATCCTTACACTGCTGATCCCGATTCGCTCATGCGCGTCAATTTCTTCGAACTCGACGGCGTGGCCATAATTGAGCATCAGGACCGTGCTCGACACGGAAAACGAGAAAGCGTCCGAACACAGGTCGAGATGCCGAAGGATCGCGTCGCGGCGCACGCAACGGAAGCCGCAGTTGATGTCCGGGACGGGGGTTGCGGACATGCTGTTCAAGAGCCAGGTCAGGAAGAGTTTTCCGGGACGACGCCACAGCGGGCTGCTTCTCTGACTGCGGCGCAGGCCTACGACCATGTCGCACCCCTGCGCGCGCGCGAAGAAACGAGGAATATCGGCCGGATCGTGCTGATTATCGGCGTCCATGATCAGCGCGTAGGCGCCTGTCGCCGCGCGAATTCCCGTCTTGAGGGCCGCGCCGTAGCCGCGGTTGCGCCGATGTTTGATGATCCGGAACGCCGTATTGGAGCGCCGTTCGTGCCCGACGATGGGAACGGTTGATCCATCGTCGACGACGATGATCTCAGACGGGACATTGATTCCCATGAGCACATCCTGTAGCCGCGGCAACAGGACGTCGAGGCCCGCCTGGTCATTGAACACGGGAATGACGATCGATAGGCGCAATTCCATGCGGCCGCTATTCTAGCAAGTGGGGGTTGACGCAATAATAACTTCGTGAATTTTGGATGTCGAGGCGATACTCTAACAAGGCGCGAGAAGGGAGCATACCGCCAGGGTGTGACCGACGACCGAGTCATAAGGCGAGGAAGTGTCCCTTCCAAAATTCCGAAGAAAGGGATCGAGCAACGCAGTTAGAGTGAAGCATCGGCATACAAAAACACATAGTTATTATTGCGCCAACCCTAGCCCTTCGTCTTTCAGGCGCAGAGGCGAACATCCGGCCCCGCCATCCATGGCCCGCGAGCATTTATGTTTACGAATTCGCCCAATGACAAGTATAATCTTGAGAATGAAGTCCCTGTTGTTCGACTATGGGGGAACCTTCAAAAGGCATTGAAGCTCAGCCTCCCCACGATGATCATGGCGTGGCTCACGAAGCTCGGCATCGTCAAAGAGATCACAGGGAAGAAGCGCAAGCAAGTATTCGCGTACCAGGCATGCTGGAAATTTATTTCAAAGGAAATGGAGAAGACGTAGTTCAGATCGACGACGACGTGCCTTGATGCGGAGTGTATTCGATTGCTCGAAATGCGGCCATATGAAATTGTGAAAGTCGAGGGTGAGGCGCACGCTGAATCGGTCAGCGCGAATGCCTGGCGATGGGGGCTGGCGGTTGTCGCCATCGTGGCGCTTCTCCTGCGGCTTCTTTTTATTTTCCAGTGGCTGAAGACCCCTCTTTCGCAAGTTCCGGTTGTAGACGCGAAGATGTACAACTCGTGGGCCTTGGCGATCGCATCGGGCCACCTGTTGCGCGAACGGGCGTTCTACCAATCACCGTTTTATCCGTATCTCTTGGCGTTGATTTATAAAATCTTCGGGCATCGGCAGGTGCTGGTTTTCATTTTGCAGGCCTTTGCCGGTACGGCGACATGTCTGGTGATCGCGAAGACGGCAAAAACTGTTTTTGGCGCGTTGCCGGGCCTTGTCGCGGGCGGAATTGCGGCCGTCTATGCCCCGTTCATTTTTCAAACAGGCGTATTGCAGAAGGAGACCTGGGGCATCCTTGGATTTTCGCTGTTCGTTTATTTTGCGATCCGAGCCGAACGCAGTTGTCGGAGAAGCGATTTTTTGTTGTGCGGCCTAATGCTGGGCTGGACGGCGCTTTCTCGAGGCAATGTCCTTTTATTGGGGCCGCTGCTCGCGGTTTGGTGGTTCTGGAGAACGCGCGGTGCAGTTATCGAAAGCGTGGTCTTCTTGCTGGGGGCCATGATAGCGGTTGCTCCGGCGACCGCGCATAACTGGATGGTCAGCCGGGATTTTGTGCTCATTAATTATCCGAGTGGCTTTGTTTTTTACCTGGGCAATCGCGCGAGTGCGGGCGGCCTTGGTCTTTGGCCGGAGGACATTTCAGCGATACCGGCGCAGGAAGAAATCGATACGACTCGGATCGCAGAGAGAGGGGTGGGGCGGACATTAAAACCCTCCCAGGTCTCCTGGTTCTGGACAAGCCGGGCGTTGCGGATTATTCGCGATAGTCCGACGCAGTGGCTGGGGCTGATGTCGCGGAAAGCTTGGTTGTACTGGCGCGATTATGAAGAGCCTGACGCATATGATCTTCAGTTCATTTCAAAGGTTTTCCCGACCTTCCTGCGGTATCCGTTGATTTCGTTTGGAGTTGTTTCCGTTCTGGCCGCGCTTGGGATTTTGATTTGTTTTCGAAATTGCGGCCTGCTTCTTTTGATCACTTTCGGGTATATGGCCACGGCGCTGCTTTTCTATATCAGCGATCGTTATCGGCTTCCACAGGTCGTGCCCCTCTTCCCGCTGTGCGGGGCCGGCGCCTGTGGATTTTATGGGCTGCTTCGTCGCAAAGAGTGGGTGAGAATTTACGGATCGCTGTTCGTCGCCGCGCTGGTCGGGGGACTCTGCTGGGGCCAGGCTGTGCCGAACCGAACCACCAATGAGGCCGCCGCATGGGGCATGTTGGCTGGAGTTAATTACGACCTGGGGCTATACAAAGAATGCCTTGATTCCTTGAATCAGGGACTTTCGTTGCGGCCGCCGGAGGTGGGCGACTATGCGGTGACTAAGGGTGCCGTGGCTGCGGAAAATCTGGGAGATGCGGCCGCCGCCGCGCGGCTGTACGAAACCGGAGCGCGTCTTTATCCCCGAAGCGCGTCGCTT
Organism: uncultured Elusimicrobia bacterium; assembly: GCA_964529095.1. Taxonomy (GTDB): domain Bacteria; phylum Elusimicrobiota; class Elusimicrobia; order UBA1565; family UBA9628; genus GWA2-66-18. The sequence goes on along the minus strand of CAZGVK010000095.1, from coordinate 8,470 downwards.
TATAACCGTTATGGGATGTTCTTATTCAAGCAAGGTCGTCCGCGCGAAGCGTTGCTCGCGTTCCAGCGCACGGTCAACATTGATCCCGGCGCTGGGCTGACTTTTAGAAACATGTTCGTGGTGTATAGCGCGATGGGCGATCAAAAGTCGGCGCTTGCCGCCGGGCGAAAAGCAATGGAACTGCTTCCAGGTGATCAGGAGATGAGTCTTGCTTTCAAAAAGCTGCGGCAATCTCACTGAGTGGCGACTTTTCGTCGGTCACATGCCTATCGACATGCTCCCTTCTCGCGCCTTGTTAGACTGAAGTTCCCCGACTTTTAAGGGCGATAAATCGCCAAACATTCAATCAGGGCAAGGCTGATTCTGAAATTCTCCTACTCAAATATGGCCCATGTAATATGACAACAAATCCCGGACAACGGGAAGATTCGCATATGGCGCGCACCGCTTAATCACCAAATACTATTCCGTGATAGCGTCGGCTCTAATGAAAACACCGCTTCGTGCCCTGAACCTTTTTAAAGTTCCTATTAAATGACTAGGAGATCTCTTTAAAACCGGCGGGAACTTCAGTCTAGCGTCGTGGCGAGGTCCTGCGCCGGGGATCGAGGCGAACATCCGGCCCCGCCATCCATGGCCCGCGAGCATTTATGTTTACGAATTCGCCCAATGACAAGTATAATCTTGAGAATGAAGTCCCTGTTGTTCGACTATGGGGGAACCCTTGACGCTGACGGTAGCGCTTGGCCTGAGCGGTTCCGGCTTCTTTATGAGGAAGCCGGCCTTAATTTTCATCGGGACCATTTTGACCGTGCCTTTTACAACGCAGATGACGGTCTTCATGCCCGGCATGCGCTGGAGGGCCTTGATCTCGCGCAGACGGTGCGCTTCCAGGTGTCCGACGTTATGAAAATATTAGCGCCGGAACGCGCGGATCTGATTGAACCGATCACTCGCCGCTTCGTCGCTGATTGCCGCAGTCAGTTTCACCGCCTGGCCCCAGTACTCCAACGGCTTGCTCGGCGTTTTCGCCTTGGTGTCATTTCTAATTTCTACGGCAATCTTGACGGGATACTCGCCGCCGAGGGCTTGCGCGGCCTGTTCCTTGTTGTGGCCGACTCCGGAGCGCTCGGCGTGGCCAAGCCTGCGGCCGCTATTTTCCTCCATGCCGCCAAGGCCGTGTCGACGCCGCCTGAAGACTGCTTGATGATCGGCGACTCGGTCAAGCACGATATCATCGGGGCCGATGGCGTCGGCATGAAGAAGGCCCTGATTTCCGTCGCGGAGAAGATGCCTCAAGTTGGCCAAGATTGGACGCTCCGCTCGGTCATCGAGCTTGAGGCTATCCTTTAGATGAGGAATTATTTGGTCGCCGCGATCATCGCCGCAGGCAAGGGCTCGCGTTTGGCGAAAAGACATGCCGATACCGTTAAGCCGCTGATTCCGATATCCGGCAAGCCATTGATCCACTGGGTCGTCGACGGCCTGCGCGCCTCGGGTTGCCGGAAGCTGAGCATCCTGACTAACAGTTGCGGGACGTCCGTGCCGCCCAGCCTTGTCGCCGCGTTTCCACGCATGACTTTTGATTTCATCACGGCCGACACGGCCTCTTCGTTCGAGAGTTTTCGGCTCATGTCCCTGCGCCTGGCAGAAACATCTCGGAGTTTTCTGATCAGCACCGCAGACGCCCTCATCAGGTCGGATGATGTGGCGCATTTTGCGGCCGAATGCCAAGCGGCGAGGGCCGACGCAGGCTTGGCTTTAACGCGGCATGTCGATGACGAAAAGCCGTTGTGGGTTGACGTGGATGAAGTCGGCCTCGTTGCGGCCGTCGGCGCCGAGGCAAGAACTCGCCGCGCCGTGACTTGCGGCCTCTATTACCTGACGCGCGCTGCGGCGCAGCGCCTGCCGGAAGCGCATGCGCACGGGCGTCTGCGTGATTTCTGGACGACTTTTGTCGCCTCAGGCGCGCGGGTGTCCGGCGTGGTTTTATCCAAGACTCTCGATGTCGACCGCCCTGAAGACATCGACGCGGCCGAGTTATTCCTCACGGCGGGGATGAGCAAATGACCGAGCCGGCATGAAAGTTCTCGGTATTTCGCGCGAAATCAAGAACTCTCCCGGCCGCGAGTCTGACGACGCGCTCGTGTTGCAAGCCGTCATGGACCAGCTTTCTATTCTTAAGATCGAGGCGGCGATCATGACACCCGAGGAATTCGACGGTTCCGAAGTGAATGATTTCGACTTGATCGCGCCGATGTGCGAAGCCTTTCTGCGCTTGGAGCGCCTCAAAAAAATAGAGGCTGAGATCGGAGTTGTCATGGTTAATTCCGCTGACTCCGTGTTGGGCTGCTACCGCACCCGCATGCTTGAGTCCTTCGCCAACACGCCCGGCTTGTCGTATCCTTCAACCGAGGTGCGCCGCACGATGACCGCCGCCAACGGCAAGGCGCCGGCCTTTGATGCGTCCGAAGGCTGGTGGCTTAAGCGCGGGGATGTGCACAACACCTGCGCTTGCGATGTGGTCTTCGTAAAAGATTGGGATGACGCTGAAAATGTTCGCCGCGAGTTTGAGCGCCGTGAGATCGAGGACTTCGCGATCCAGCGCCATATCAACGGGGACCTCATTAAATTCTACGGCGTCGGTCCCGGCCGGTGGTTCACCTGGTTCTATCACGATCCGTCGTCCGCCCGTCGGCGGCGCTTTAAGTTGAAGGACCTGGTGACACAGGCGGAACTCGCCGCAAAGTCCGTAAAAATTTCAGTGTTCGGCGGCGACGCCATCGCAACTCCAGAGGGCAGGGTCTCGATAATAGATATCAACAGCTGGCCGAGCTTCGCGCGCGTGCGCGCTGAAGCTGCCGTCCAGATTGCCCGCTTTCTACGTCTGCGCTTGGTCGTCAATGGGAATGGATAACGACATGCCGTCAAAAACTTTAGCGGACGCCTCTGATTGTTGTCGGCCCAAATCGAAAGCCCTTTTCCAGGAAGAGCAAGAGTTCCTCGCGCCAGGATTGCAGACCATCGCGCTGTATTCTCAGCTTGCCATCGAGAGCGGCAGCGGGGCGACCTTGCGGGACGTTGACGGCAATAGTTATTTAGATCTTGTTGCCGGCGTCGGCGTGGCTTCCCTGGGCTACGGCCATCCGGAATGGGCGCGGGTCATCGGCGCGCAGGCCGCGAAGACCGCGGTCGGTTCGTTCACCTCCGCGCACCGCGTTAATTTTCTTAAGACTTTGGCAAGGGTGACGCCGCAGGGCCTGAAGCGTTGCCAGCTGTATTCATCGGGCGCTGAAGCCATTGAGTCCGCGCTGCGCCTTGCGAAATCAAAAACTGGAAAGTTTGAGGTCGTCGGCTTCTGGGGCGGCTTCCACGGCAAGACGCAGGGTGTGATGGGGCTGCTGAATGATGGTTTCAAGAACGATTATGGCATGATGGCGCCGGGTCTGCATCTTGCTCCGTATCCCGACAGCCGCAAGTGCCCGTTCGGAGCGAAGGGGGCGCATGATTGCGGAGCGCATTGCCTCAGCTTCCTGCGTGAAATGCTCAAACGCGAAACGACCGGCGCTGTCGCAGCAATTATCCTTGAACCCATCCAAGGCACCAACGGCAACGTCATTCCTCCCGCAGGCTTCTTCCGGGGAGTGCGCGAGTTGTCGAGAGAGATCGGCGCTTTGTTCATCTCCGATGAGATGATCACAGGCTTCGGTCGCACGGGCAGGATGTTTGGCTGCGAGGGTGAAGGCGTAATTCCCGATATCATGACGATCGGCAAGGGCTTGGGCGGCGGGTTCCCCGTTTCCGGTGTCGTGACGAGCGCCGGGACAGCGGACGCCAAGCCGTGGTCGAATCCTTCCGGATCGTCATCGAGTTATGGCGGCAATCCGCTCGCTTCCGCCGCCTGCGACATCACGCTCCAGCTCATCCTACGCGATAAACTCGCGGAAAACGCCGCCAAGGTCGGCGCGGCAATGCTCATGCGCTTGGAAGAGATTCAGGCGCGGCAGCCGTTGATCGGTTCGGTCCGCGGCCGCGGTTTGATGATCGGCGTGGATCTGATCAATCCCCAAAATGGCGAACCCCTGGACAAGGCCGTTTGCCGAGAGGTTTTTGAAGAGGGATTAAAACGCGGGGTGTTGACGATGGCGTATAATCCTTCCCTCCGGATCAACCCGCCGCTGGTGATCAATGAGAAACAGTCGCTAGACGGGCTGGATCGCCTGGCCGAGGCGCTATCTGAAGTCGCTCAAAGGCGCTCTCTCTGAAAAAAATAAAATCCGTCGGACTCGTGGGCTTCGGCGCGATCGCCGAGAGTGCCTATCTGCCTGCTTTGCGTTTGCTGGATGTCGCCGTGGATGCCATCGCCGAGCCCGTGCCCGCGCGCCTTGAAGCGGCGAAACGCTTGGCGCCGTCGGCGCGTCTTTATAATGATCTTGACGTCCTTCTTTCCTGTGAAAAAGACCTGGATGCTCTCATCGTATGCTCACCCCCGAAATATCATGCCGGCGCAATTCTATCCGGCATTCGCGCTGGTCTCCATGTCCTTTGCGAGAAGCCCCTGACTTTAGATCCCCAAGAGCTGACCGTCATCCAGGCTGAATCCATCGCCCGCAATGTCTGCGTGTACTCCGTCAATAATTGGGCTTTTTCCCCGCAGTGGTCGTATTTTCTCAACGTCGCAGCCTCGGGTCGCCTGGGCGCTATTCTTCATGCCGAGATTCGCGTTCTGCGCATGAAACCCTCCGTTTCAGCGCTCCCGGGCGGCTGGCGCAAGGATCCGGCGATCTCGGGAGGAGGCATCCTTGTTGATCATGGTTGGCACAGTTTTTACCTATTGCGCCGCCTTCTCGGCCCCGAACTTATGCTCGCGCGGGCCGTCCTGAGCGTTGACGGCGCCGTTGATGAAGTCGCCGCCGTTCTCCTCAAGACTGCGGGCGCTTCAGGCGCGATTTATCTTTCCTGGCGTGCGAGTGAGCGTTCAAACTTCGTGTTCGTCGCCGGCGCATGCGGCACGGCGGAGCTGCGCGACAACGCGCTCATCGTGAAGGCCGACGGCGCGGAGGAAACGACTTGTTTCCAGGAAAAACTTTCGGAGGGATCCGCCCATCCCGATTGGCTTGCCGCGATGTGGCCGGCCTTTGAAGAAGAGTGCGCGGGACGAAGACGTGGAGAGAACCTGGCCGAGGCGTCTTTCTGCCTAGCGATGATCCGCCAAGCGCTGCATGATTAACTCCACGAACGTTCTCACGCGCGCGATCCTATGGGTCTCTCACCCTCAATTGCTGTGGCAGCGGGTGGGCGGCATTTCCGTGCTCGAACGCCAACTGTTCACTCTTGAGCGCGCGGGTCTGAGATCCGTCTTCGTGGCGCTCACGGAGCCGGATGAGGCGCAACTCGCCGCTCTGCGTCTGCCGCGCGGTCTTGAGGTGCGCTGGGTGACGCGGGCGGAGAAAACTTTTATTGAATGCGAGCCGCCCTATTTGGGACTTTCAGCCGAGCATCTTGTTCGAGTCGAGACCGTGGCCTTCATCGCCGGACAAAATGTTGTCACCTCGGTCAGCTATGACGACGCCTCTGGTCTGAGCGTTGTCTCGGTCGTTGACGCCCGAGACAACGCTCTGGGAAAACCCAAGCAGCCTCTTCCGGACGGATCCTATAAGCGCCTGGAAGCGCCGCTCAACCAAGATTCAATCATTGACTGGATACTGGTTGCGGGACCTAAATCGCAGGATGGCTTCATGGCCCGCCATTTCGACCGGCACCTGTCCTTGGCCATGAGCCGAGTCTTGCTTGACTCAGCGGTCACGCCGAACCAAATGACCTTGCTCAGCACGATCATCGGCTTGGTTGGGGCAAGCTTCTTCTTGGGCGACAGCCGTCTGAGCTATGTGCTGGGCGCCGGCCTGATCTGGCTGCACTCCGTTCTCGATGGCTGCGACGGCGAACTCTCGCGCGCGCGTTTCCAGGAAAGCTCTTTCGGCGCCGATCTTGACTTCTGGGGCGACAACCTGGTGCACCTCGCTCTATTTACCTGCCTGGGCATGGGATTCTACATCTCCGGCCGCAAGCACGCCGTGCTTTTGGCCGTGGCCGCCGATATGAGCGTTCTCGCCTCCGCCGTGACCGCATGGCGCCGCCGTCGCGCGCGCCGCGCGGTGGGAGGGCTCGATCCTGAGACCGGTGTCGTTGATGAGCCCGCCGGCGACGGAGTGAAGTCTCGGTTCGCTCGTCTTGAGAATACGCTCGCCCAGCGCGACTTCATCTATCTTCTCGTGCTCCTGGCCTTCATGGACAGGATGTACGAATTTCTATGGGCCGCCGCCATCGGCGGTTTCCTCTATTTCGCGACCATGCTGTACCTTGAGAAAGTAAATAAAAATGAACAAGCCCGATAGAAGTATTCGGTCGGCTCGCGGGAAACTCGGCGTCCTTCTCCCCGGCATGGGAGCGGTCACCAGCACTTTTATCGCCGGGGTGGAGCTTATTAAGAAAGGTCTCGGCACGCCCGTCGGGTCCATCACGCAAATGCAGGCAATCCGCCTGGGCAAGCGCTATGAAAACCGTTCACCGCTCATCAAGGACTTCGTGCCGTTGGCTCGCCTCGAACAGCTGGTATTCGGAGGCTGGGACTTCTTCGCGGATAACATGTTTGTCGCGGCGACCAAAGCGGGCGTTCTCGACGCGGCCAGCCTGGCGCCCGTCAAAAAAGAACTTGCGGCGATCGCGCCGATGTCCGCCGTCTATGACTCGGCCTACATCCGCAACCTTCAGGCGATAAATCCGAAGAAGGGAAAGACCAAAATGGATTTGGCTCGCCAGGTGATGTCTGATATTAAGACGTTTAAGAAGAAGCATGGCTGCAGCCGGCTGGTCATGCTTTGGTGCGGGTCGACGGAAATTTTACCCGCGCGCTCACGCTGTCATGAGGATGTCGAGGCATTCGAGCGCGGTCTTGCGGCCAATGACCCCGCCATTGCCCCCTCGATGATCTATGCCTACGCCGCCATCAAGACTGGAACGCCGTACGGCAATGGCGCCCCCAACCTTTCAGCGGACATTCCCGCATTGGTGGAACTCGCCGAAAAGCTGCGCGTACCTCTCTGCGGCAAAGACTTCAAAACCGGTCAGACGCTCATGAAAACGACGATCGCGCCGATGCTCAAAGCGCGCATGTTGGCGCTCACCGGCTGGTACTCGACGAACATACTCGGCAACCGCGACGGCGAGGTCCTTGATGATCCGGATTCGTTCAAGACGAAGGAACTGAGCAAGCTGTCGGCGCTTGGCGCCATTCTTGAACCCCAGCTATATCCCGAGCTGTACGGTCATTTTCATCACAAGGTCCGGATCGACTATTATCCCCCGCGCGGCGACGCGAAAGAGGGCTGGGATAACATCGATATCCGCGGCTGGCTGAATGTGCCGATGCAGATCAAGATCAATTTCCTGTGCCGCGACTCGATCCTGGCGGCCCCGATCGTGCTTGACTTGGTTCTGTTTCTGGATTTGGCCCAACGCGCCGGGCTCAAGGGCATTCAAGAATGGCTCTCATTCTTTTTCAAGAGTCCTCAGTGCCGCGGGGATCTGAAGCCGGAGCACGATCTCTTTATCCAGCACCTCAAGCTCAAGAATACGTTGCGGGTGCTGATGGGAGAAGAAGTGCTCGATCACGCCGGTCTCGACTACTACGATCGATCAAAAACAGCCATGCCCTCTTCGGCGCCCAAGCCTGCGCCGAAGAACTCCAAAAACCAGCGTCCGGTCGCCGATCCGTTCAGCGCCGAGTGAGGTGCCTAAGCGCGGCTTGTCGCAAGGACGGCAGGAGATGGGCTCACTCATATTTCATGCGAGTGAGCCCTCGTTAATGTTCCATCCTATTTGACGATTTTCTCTTGCGCCGGGACCGGATCGTCTCGGAGCTCTACTTCGCCGTCCGCAAGCTGCGTCAGAACTCGCCCCAGCGGAGCTCCGCTGTAATCACACCTAGGCAGCGCATCGTCTCCCGAATGCCAAACACGTGACTTGCCGTTCGCCATTTTCAGGCTCAGCCTCGAACCACTTCCCGCAGTACGGGCAGCGCCCTTGCCTCATAGAGCTATCCCTCCCCCCAACGTCAGGATAGCCGACTGTCGTTCCGTCCTTATGAGGAACCGACGCCAGCAACAACGGCATCGGTGCCGGTGTTTTCATCCCGCAAACGACTGCGGGATGAATTGATCGCGGAACTTCAGAAGCAGTCCCTGCATCTGGGCGCTCCTAAAGAGGGCGAGGCAGCCACCTCGCCGCGCAAGGTGTTGCACCAGAACGCTTACTCGTACTTCCCCAATACTCGAGACGCCATCGACTATCCGAGCTTTCGTGCCAAGGGTGGCCGATCGGGTCTGGAGTAGTGGAGGGCGGCGTCAAGCAATTTGCGTTGCGCATGAAAGGTAGTGAGAAGTTCTGGAACATAGGCGGCATTGACCCCGAC
>CAZGVK010000094.1:0-5697 GCA_964529095.1 uncultured Elusimicrobia bacterium | reverse complement strand
GCCAACCCATAGCCCCTTGCGCAAGAACTTCAGCGCACGGTCCACTTGAGCGGCGTTAACATGAACGTCTTGAGCGAACAGATCAGCCCAATTTTTGCTACCTCAATTTCCGCAACCTGCTCTTGCTGTTGCAATTGAATTTCCATATGAAAGCCATGTCGCGACACAATCATTGCTGCAGGCAGCCATCGCTTTCGCAATTGAGTTTCCATATGAAAGCCACGTGCCGACACAACTAGAACTTGAGCCCTTCGTGGCGGAGTTAACGGATTTTTCGGATTCTTTCTCTCTGTTAAAGAAATAATCATTCTGCTCCTTGAAAGCCTTATTGTACTCCTGATAGAAATCCACCTGAGTGGCAACAGCACAGCTACGATCAGCGTACGGTAGCCTGAACAGCAGGCCGGTCTCCTCGATTTTGCGGATCGTATCTTTGATCAGTTCGAGATTCTGTGTCTTCGATAAGAAAGCCGTCGCGCTATCAGCCGACATTACTTTCTTGCTGTTGACGTTCAGATTCCTGCCTGAAACCCGAAAGCGTAAAACACTCATCGTGAAAGTTGCACCGCACGAACCGGCGCCTGTATTGTTGAAATACAGAGTACAATTCTCACGAGTATCACAACCGAACCCCAAGGCGAATAAATCCTCAGCCAATTTCAGGTTAGCCGCCGATTCTGCGATAGTTTTGTTGGTTTCCTCTACATTAGCTACGATAATTTTGTTGATTTTCTCACTGAATTCATCTCGCGATTCAGCCGAGGCCGGGCCTGCATTTAAACCAACCATCAACACCATCACCGCGATCATAGTCTTCATAGCGTTCTCCTCTCCTGCCAGTCTCTGTTCATGCTCACAGTGTGAGCGAAAAGAAACTCTGCTACAGGTGTCTTAATACCTAGAAACCGTATGGGTCTTTTGGGAACGTTCTTAGGTGCTGCGTGATATTGACAAAACAATATCTATACATTAACATAGTGCTATGAGACTCAAAGCCTATACCACCAAGCTCGATGAAAAGATGCTCAAGGCGCTCAAGGCCGTCTCCGTGCGGACTCGGATTCCTCAGTCCGAGCTCGTGCGGGAGGGCGTGGAACTTGCCTTGCGCCGCCATGCCGAAGATATCGTCTCTCCGCAGTTGCGCAAGGACATTGAGGAACTCCTCAACGAGGATCAAGGGCTTCTGCAACGCCTCTCGAAGGCGTGAACTACCTCTACCCTCATCAACTCCTCTTCCTGCACATGCGGATCATCGAGGTATCGGGAGGTTCACAGGGGGTCCGGGACCAGGGCTTGCTGAAATCCGCCATCTACCGCCCCCAGGCGTCGTTCGGCGGAGCCGACCTCTATCCAGATGTATTCGCCAAGACGGCCGCGCTCGGCCATTCCCTCGTCAAGAATCATCCGTTTGTCGACGGCAACAAGCGCACGGGCTTTGCGGCGATGCGGCTTTTCTTGAGGATGAACGACCTTGACCTGCGAGCCAGCGAGGATCAGAAGTTCGACCTCATCATGAAGCTCGCCTCTAATAGGGAGATGGACGAACAGCACCTAACGGAGTGGCTGAGGCCCCGTTCCAAAGAACACTTTCGGCGCTGATTTCTGGCCCGCTCGGCCATTAACGCAGCAGCAAGGTGAATACGGCGTCATTATACGGTTGCGCACACAATTTCTGCTGAAACCATAATAATAATTTCTCCTCCCTTAAGTCCCAAGTATATCGCGTGCAGAGCGGCCTTGATTCGCACTGATCGCGTCTCCCCGTCGTGGAAGTTCGCTGCAGCTTGGTGACCCAGCGTTTCGCTCAGCCCTGCGCCGTTATGCGCGATCTGGGCATGGCCGTGACGGGAAAGCGACCTCTGAACAGCCCGATGGAACGGCCTGTTCGTAGGCGCTTGCGGTCGACTCCCGAAAGGTGGCCTGATTAGGCCGAATCAGCCGACCTGGCGTTCCCGCTCGGCTAAATTGGGCGATTCGCCGATTTGGCGGTGGTCGAGCCGAGGGAGTACCAGGCCGTCAAGAATCTCCACCTCCGTGCGGGCTACCCTCAGGCGAAATCGGCGGCTCACACCGGTTCAGCATGGGAACGCGTTACTGAGCATCAATCATCACGCTTATCGGCCTCGATGTCTCAACGGCGTAAAGCTCTTGAACAATATGAAGGTTAAACTTGCATATTGTGCAGCGCTCTGTTATCCTTAAGCCGTGTTTAAAAGAACGCTTGAGCCGGTCTTGCTGAACCTGGCGAAGCAATACCCTGTCGTGACAGTAACCGGTCCTCGCCAAAGTGGAAAGACAACTTTGTGCCGCACAGTTTTCAAGGACAAAGCTTACGTGAGTCTTGAAACCCCGGACACAAGACGCTTCGCGCTCGAGGACCCACGTGGCTTTTTGAGCCAGCACCCCGACGGCGCCATTCTAGATGAGATTCAACGAGCCCCAGAACTGTTGTCTTATTTGCAGACCCTGGTGGACGAGGATCCCCGAAAGGGGATGTTCATCCTGACGGGGAGCCAACAATTCGAAGTGATGAGCCAAATAGACCAATCGTTGGCCGGCCGCACGGCAATTCTAAAGATTCTCCCTTTGAGTCTTGAGGAGTTATCCGCGCAGCCCGGCGTTAAGAATTGGAGCCGCATGATCCTTAATGGTTTTTACCCGCGAATTCACAAAGACCATCTAGATCCGGCTCAAGCCTTAGGCGATTATCTTGAAACCTATGTCGAACACGATCTGAGAAAAATAATCAACCTCAAGAACTTGGCCCTGTTCCAAAAGTTCTTGAAGCTGTGCGCGGGAAGAGTGGGCGGGCTCTTAAACCTCAATTCGCTGGCTAACGATACTGGGATATCTCATACGACAGCCCGCGATTGGATGAGCTTGCTTGAAGCGGGCTACATCGTGTTTCTTTTGGAACCGTACCACGCCAATATTTCCAAGAGGCTGGTTAAGTCGCCGAAGCTTTATTTCTACGATGTTGGCTTGGCTAGCCGCCTATTGGGCCTAGAAAACGAGGGGCAAGTGGCTCGCGACCCGCTTCTCGGGGGTCTTTTTGAGAATCTAGTGGTCCTCGAGGCTTTGAAATACCGCACCAATCGCGGGAAAAAGAGCAACCTTTCTTTTTTTCGCGACAGCAGGGGGCATGAAGTGGATTTGCTGATAAACTGCGGGTCGGAGGTTTTCCCGATGGAAATAAAAGCCGGCGCCACGGTCACGTCGGACTATTTTAAGGGACTCGATGAGTTTTCTAAAGTTTTTCCGAAGCTGCCTCGCCGCAGCGGCATCGTTTATGGAGGAGTGGAAGAGATGACCCGCAACCATGTCTCCATCGTAACGCCCTACGGGCTTCCTCGTCTGCTCAAAAGTTTAGACGGGCTCTAACAGGATACGACTGATGGACGGCAAACATCGTCGCTGACCCGCCGCCTTTGTCCGAGGACGACCGCGCCTTCGCTCGTCGCCGACGTCGGCCCCCTGCTCTACATATCTGATATAGCGCGTGACCACCTTCCCATGGATTCACTTGCTTTCCACTTCCAAAAGATCGGCGCTCTCATCGAGCCGCTTTACGCCGGGATTCTCGAGCGCAACCGTGGCGGCGAGCATTGGCACATGGACGAGACTCGCTGGCTGGTCTTTGCTGAGACGGAAGGCAAGGAGGGGCACCGCTGGTGGTTGTGGGTGTGCGTGGCGGCGGACACCTGCGTGTACCTGCTCGATCCCTCCCGCTCGGCGACGGTCCCTCACAATCACATCGGTGCTGCGGCCAAGGGGATACTCAACGCCGACCGGTACTCGGCATACCAAACGTTAGAAAACGTCCAGATCGCCTTTTGCTGGACCCATGTGCGACGGGATTTCATGCGGGCACGAGACGGCTATCCGCGGCTGCATGGTTGGGGGCAGTCCTGGGTCGAGAAAATCGAGGAGCTGTTCGAAATCAATGCCCGGCGTCTGGAATTGCGCGCGTTGCCCTCAGACTTTTCTGCGGAGGATCAAGTCCTGCGCCAAGCCATGGCGACGATGTGCGCGACTCGTGATCTGGAGTTGGCCCCATTTCGCTGAGCGCTACTGGGTCGATTTCGCCGGGCGGTAAAGCGCAGGATTGACGCTGTCGTTCGCAGTCGACCCCCGCTTGTCACAATTTCACGGGCAATTGTGACGTCCGCAACCGTATAATGACGCCGCATCGTAAACGGAAGCGACTTTCCCAAGAGCTCTTATCTGGGCATGGCCATGACGCATCAGGTAAAGCCTTTGCATGACGATACAGGCTGCTCAATTCAAAAAAAGTAGTCGAATGAAGAGAAGAACCGCTCGAGACCGCGCTCCAACCACGAGCGGCGCCGCCATGCGTCGAGCCTCATCTCCTGAGAGCCGGCTACGCCGAGATCGAAGCGCTGCATAAGTTCGGCGGCAAAAGTCGTGTCAGTGGTCTGCAGATTGGCCTCCAAATTATGCAGCAATGAGCGGTGGTCCAGATTGTAGGATCCCACGGCGCACCACTTTTTATCCACGACGACCGCTTTTGCGTGCATCATCGGGCCCTGCCACTCGAAGATGCGCACGCCGCGCGCCAGCAGAGACCCGTAGTTTGCGCGCATCGCGTACCACGCCGAAAGAATATCCGAGTCGCCCGGCACCAGCACGCGCACGGCGACGCCGCGGCGCACGGCCTGCGCCAGCGATCGGCGGATGCGCCAATTTGGAATAAAGTATGAGTTGGCAATCGCAACCTCGAACTTCGCCGCGCGCAATGCGTTTGCATACGCCTCGCGGATCGCAAAGCGCTTGAGGATGTCGTGATTGCCCACGATGCGAACCGCCGCGGCGCCGGGCGCCGACCCACGATGCGAGTTCACATCAAACCATCGATCTGTCTCCTTGTGCCACACGGCGCGAAAGAGGCATTCGAGCTGATGGGCGGCGGGCCCCTCCACGCGCGCATGCGCGTCGGGCCAGTCGAGGCCTCCTTGCTCCTTCGGCGCATGCTCGTCGCTGATGTTGGCCCCGCCGATGAAGCCGACCTTGCCGTCGCAGATGAGCAGCTTGCGATGATCGCGCTTGTTCCAGGCCCAGCGCGGGCGCCAGGGAGCCACAGGGTGGTACTCAAGTATTTGCACTCCGGCATTGCGCATAAACGTCTCGGTCTCGGGCGCGAGTTCAAGGGAACCCACCGAATCATAGATCAGCCGCACGCGCACGCCGCGCTTAGCCGCACGCGCTAAGAGTTCGGCAAAAATCCTGCCGGTGGAATCGCCGCCGAAGCGGTACGTTTCAAGATTGACCGATTCCGCCGCGGACTCGATAGACTCAGCCATTGCGGCGAAGAGGTCCTTGCCGCGGACGAATAGCGCAAGCCTGTTTCCGGAAACGTACTCTTCAGCGTCCCAGCTGAAATCACCCGAGCCTGCCTGCGGCCGACGCAGGTACTTGCGGACGGGATGCGGCAGTTTGGGAATATAGGGAAGCGACATGATCTCCATAGTACCAAGATCAGAGCAAACCGCAGACACAGCAACGAAGATTAGGAGGCTCCGCATAATTAAATCGACTATCGGGTGCCTGATAATCTCTAATTCTGGTGATGGCTACCACGCAACATGCTCACCTGCTGGCGATCCTCGCAACATGCAATGAACCGCAGGCCCGCTGGCTTGTCGCTAAGGAAGTTCTGGAGTTCGGACGCGGTGGTCT